>SOJT01000175.1 GCA_004376485.1 Candidatus Aerophobota bacterium
TCATTACTTCTAAGGTGAACATTTAGCTGAAGATTGTCCCCAAATATTCTCATCCAGAGGCGTTGGAGGCAAGGAGCGTCGTAAAATCCGGGATCAAGCCAACATTTCCAGGTGGTTGCTTGAGCTCTTCGGGAGTAAGGAATTTTAGATAGCTTATCAACGATAAGGTCTATTTGATTGATAGATTGTGAATTATGAGAAACTTTGTAATCAAATAGTCTTTCATGGTAGGTGTATTCCCATTTTCCTTCTTCCGGCTTAATCCAGTCATCGTGGATGCCAAAAAGAACCTCCTGCCGGTATACCTCCAGGTCTTCCAGGCCGGCAGGGAAGGCTCGGTGCAGGCGAGGTTCTTTAAAAGGAGAGATAACTTCCATAATCATAGTACAGTCCCTACTGGGAGGATCCCCCGGTTTATCATACTCTGTTCTTGCCTGGATCCCTTTTTCCCAGCATTCCAGGAGTGATTTTTCCCATACTTCTGGTAGCGTCTCTCCCTCTATCTTGATTACGGGTGAGCCGGATGAGATTTGTGGATTCATCTAAGTTTGTAAGTCCTCAGGTTCTCTTTTGTGCCAATGGGTATTTTGTTCATAGGCATAGGCCACTCGAAGTAAAGTGGTCTCATCAAAGGCCTTGGTCAAAATCTGAAGCCCAATGGGAAGTCCCTCTCGGCTGTATCCACAAGGAATGGAAATTCCCGGAATTCCTGCAAGGTTAGCGGAAATGGTGAATATATCGGAAAGATACATCTTGAGAGGGTCATCCATCTTTTCTCCTATTTTGAAAGCCACGGTGGGGGAGACAGGAGTAACTACAGCGTCGTGGCTCTGAAAAACTTCTTCGAAATCTTGCCTGACCAGGGTACGGACCTTCCTAGCCCTGCCGTAGTAGTCCTCATAGTATCCCTTACTTAAGATATAAGTTCCCAGCATTATCCTTCTTTTCACCTCTTCGCCAAATCCTTCCTGGCGACTTTTTTTATACATTTCAACAAGATTGTTTCCCTCCCTGGTTCTGAGTCCGTATCCTACTCCATCGTATCTGGCCAGATTAGAACTAGCCTCAGCAGTAGCAATAAGGTAGTAGGTAGCAATGGCATACTCGGTGTGGGGAAGAGAGACCTCCTCCACCTCAGCTCCCAGTTTCCCCAGAACTCCTGTGGCCTGAACAATAGCTTCTCTCACTTCATAGCTCATTCCGGGAACAAAGTATTCCCTGGGCAGTCCTATTCTCATATCTTTGAGATCCGGCACAAGATATTCGAGATAAGAGGGAACAGGATAGTCCAGACTGGTGGAATCGAGTCCGTCCCTGCCGCTCAGGACTTCAAGAAGCATAGCGCAGTCTCTGATATCCCTGGTGATGGGACCAATCTGATCTAGAGAGGAGGCAAAGGCAACCAGTCCATACCGGGAAACTCTTCCGTAGGTGGGTTTTAGTCCAACTACGCCACAGAAAGAGGCTGGCTGGCGTATGGATCCACCCGTATCGGATCCCAGAGCCATCACCGTTTCTCCACTGGCCACGGCGGCCGCCGAACCTCCACTGGAACCTCCAGGAATAGATGCAAGATTCCAGGGATTGCGAGTTACCTGGAAAGCGGAGTTTTCTGTGGAAGAACCCATAGCGAATTCATCCATATTAGTCTTGCCTACAATAATGGCATCCGCCTCTTTCAATCTTTGAAGCACCGTGGCTGAGTAGGGAGGACAAAAATCTTCAAGAATACGAGAACCACAGGTAGTTCGCCTGCCTTTAAGACAAATAATGTCTTTCACCGCTATGGGAATTCCGCCCAGGGGACCTAATCTCTCTCCCTGTGAGAGTTTTCTATCCAGCCTTCCAGCTTCCTCCATGGCTCCCTCTTCATCCAGGGAAAGGAAAGCTTTAATCTTATCTTCTACTTCCTCTATGCGCTGGAAGATGGAGCGAGTGAGCTCTTGAATGGAGATTTCTCTATCCTGGATTAACTGATGAAGCTGGTGAGCAGGTAGCCGATATAGTTTCAACCTTTTTTCCTTTGTTGCCTGTTTTTGAACTTGATCTCCCGCTTTGGGGAAGAGGGATCTCTCGATGAGGCCCTGGTGTTAGCTGCTCATTTCGGCCCAGTTTTTTCCTACTTTGGTTTCCACCACCAGGGGAACAGAGAGTTTCATAGCTCCTTCCATTTCTTCTTTAACTATCCTCCGGGTCTCATCTAGCTCTCTTTCGGGAACCTCAAAAATGAGCTCATCATGGATCTGAAGGATAATCCAGGCTTCGAGCTCTTCCTCCCTGAATCTCTTTTCTAAATTCACCATAGCCAGCTTGATAAGGTCAGCTGCTCCTCCCTGAATAGGGGTGTTAATGGCAGCTCGCTCCGCCATCTCTCTCATCTTTCTGTTGGAGGAGAGGATTCCTGGAAGATATCTCTTTCGTCCCAGAAGCGTTCTTACGTATCCTTTTTCCCGAGCTTTCTTCACAACTTGACCCAGGTATTCCTTGACTTGTGGGTAGCGCTGAAAATAATGCTGGATGTATTCCTCAGCCTCTTTTTGAGAAATTCCTAAATCACGAGCCAGCCCATAGGAGCTTATTCCGTAGACAATGCCAAAGTTAACTACCTTTGCCAGTCTTCTCATCTGAGAGGTGAGCTGAAGAGGCAGGACATTAAAAATCTCTGCGGCTGTCTGCTGGTGGATATCTTCATTTCTATCAAAAGCCTTCTTTAAGTTAGGATCCCCTGAAAGATGAGCCAGGATCCTTAGTTCTATCTGAGAATAATCAGCGGAGAGGAATAAATTTCCTTCCTCAGCAATGAATGCCTGACGGAACTTCTCTCCAAATTTGTTCCTGATAGGTATGTTTTGAAGATTAGGCTGTGAAGAGGACAACCTTCCCGTGGCAGTAACTGTCTGGTTAAAGGAAGTGTGAATTCTCCCGGTCCTGGGGTTAATCAAGCCAGGGAAAGGTCTTATATAGGTGGATTCTAACTTAAATAGCTGGCGGTAATCCAGGATTTTTTTGAGGGAGGGACGAATAAGACAGAGAGTTTGCAAGACCTCCTCGTTGGTGGAATAACCGGTTTTTATCTTCTTGACAGGGGGTAAGTTTAATTTCTCAAAGAGAATCTGCCCCAGCTGCTTGGAGGAGTTAATGTTAAATTTTTCCCCCACTTCTTCATAAATCTCT
>SOJT01000115.1 GCA_004376485.1 Candidatus Aerophobota bacterium
AGTTTTATCTCCTCCATTCCATATCTTTTAATCAGAACATCGCTATACAGAACAGATTTCATGGTGACATTGGGCCACTGGGTTCTCTCGGCAAAGGCCTGCATGGATTCTTTCCCCATAAGGAAAGTAAGTACTTTCCAGGCTTCCTTTTTATGCCTTGAGTCTTTATTAATTCCCAGGGAGAAGGTCCAAAAGCTCTGTATCTGCTTTCCACCAGATCCGGTGGGACTCTTGGCAAATCTGGTATACTTTTTGACCTGCTCATCTTCGGTAACCCCGAGAGCTGCATAGGCATTAATAGCTGAGGGCATAAGTATCGCTGCTTTACCCATAGCGTAAATATTCATCATATCTACCCAGGTATGGGTGGAAATTCCGGGAGGGCCGTACTTCTGGCAAATTTCAACAAAGGCACCGAATCCGGGAGCAAAATCTCCGGTAAAAATGGGCATAGCCTTTTTCTCCTTGATCTGGTCGGGAGTCATTGCCCCTCCCTCAAACCAAGCAGGATACCCGGCCCAGGCATAGACAAATCCTGCCACATCCAAAGTAGGTTCCTCACCAGGTGCACCACGCATGGTTACCGGATAAACATCGGTTATCCCCTCTCCACGCAGACCTGACTTTAACGCTTCCAGCACCTGGTAGAGTTCATCTGTAGTTTTAGGGGAAGTGAGCCCATATTTATCAAAGATATCTTTCCTGTACATTATACCGGCTCCAAAGGAGTAGTAGGGCAGTGCATAGAGTACTCCTTCAACCCGGTTGGCATCCAAAAACTGGGGATAAACATCTTGGGGATCAAAGTATCCACCGGGATAAAGCTCCAGGTATTTATCCAGAGGCTCCAGAAAGCCGCCATATCCGTAAGTCTGTACACCTCCGTCAGTTCCCACCAGCACTAAATCATAGCGGCCGGTTCTTGCAGCAAAATCGGCAGCTACTTTCTGTCTGATCGCAGTTTCATCTCCCCATTCGATCCGTACATCCACTCCTTCTTTTTCCTCAAACTGCTTTAACCTCTCTGTTTCATCTACCCCAGTGCTACCAAAGAGCTCCGGCCAGGCAAAACCCTGGGCAAAAACGAGAACCCTGATTCCGGTTTTGGCTGCTCCAGCAGGTAAACTCATCAGTGAGATCACCAAGGCCAGACTCACTGTTAGGCCTACAGCCTTTAAAAAATTCTTACTCATCTTGACCTCCTTTACCTTCTTGGTCTTACCTTTTCCCAAACTGAGCCATTTTTAATCTATTCACCACCTCCTTTTTCTGGCCCTTTTTAGCTTTTGTGGTTAAATCTGTACCGGTTTTTCCGAAGAAAAAGGATCTCGAAGCTTATATAAAAGTTGGAGGTACCGATAGTTTTTTTAAAGCTGAGATTGCCCGATCTATATGCTGCTGGCCATCCCTTAGAGTAAATAGCTTATGTCCTGGCAAAAGCACATCTACAGAGAGATTGGCCAGACGATTAATATAACTGCGGTAATCGGCAAGGTTTGAGCCCCAGTAATTTAAAAGACCAATTTCTCCATCGTAAAACACCACATCTCCGGTAAAGAGGATGTGCTTTCCTCGGTGCTCTAAAAGATAGCAGGTTGACCCTGGACTATGCCCCGGGGTGTGAATAGCCCTTAGTTGAAGCTCTCCAACCCAGATAGTATCCCCATTCGATACAACAACATCGGTAGAGCAATGGGGGAAAAGGTAATCCGGTGAATAGATACCGCTTTCCTTGGCAATGATGAGTCCGAGTTCTTCATCCGTTCCCCTCTCCAATAAATTGACCTCGTTTCCAGGAACAAAAATTTTGCACCGCAATTTTTCTCTCATTCCCTTGCATCCTCCGGCATGGTCTGCATGGGTATGGGTAAGGATGACTTTATTAATCTTAGTGGGGTCAAAACCATCTTCTTCTATGTTAGCAAAGATCCTTTCAATCTCAAGGCCCACTCCCGCATCAATTAGAGCAGGTTCACCTCCTCCATCTAAAAGGTAGATATAGGAATCATTAGAGTGAGAAAGACCTACCATTCCTGCTCCTACAAGGTAAATACCAGGCATAATCTTCATAGTGATATTTCTCTCTCCTTTTCTGCAGATTCTACCGCCGCCAGAGCTATTTTCACCGACTCCCGGGCATCCTCAAGACAAACCCTTTTCTGGGACTCTCCTTTAAGCACACAGCAGGTAAAATACTCTAGCATCCGGTGAACTGTTCCCCGAGCATGGCCATTAATAACTGGCCAGAAAAAAATGTCAGGGTACTCACTTCTCTTCTCGGTCCAGATGGGCATGCCCATAGCGGGAGACTCAATGCTGGCAACACCCCGGGAGCCTATGACTTCCACTGTAGAATTTAGCTCAGTGGGAGCTCCATCGGGAAGCAGCCAGGAGGTCTCCACTACAGCAATTCCACCACGGGAGAAGGTTAGAACCGCCCAGTAAGTATCAGCAATTTTAGGATCTAAAACATTTACCTTTCTGGCGTATACTTTGATCACCTCATCCTCCATATACCAGCGGCAAAGGTCAATCTCATGTATACCAGTCTCCAGCATTGGTGTGTGTTTAGCGTGCTGCTCAAAAAGGCCCTTCCACACATTTCTCCTGCTGTAAATAGAAACGATTTTTCCCAGCTCACCTTTTTTTATTCTCTCCTTTAGTAACTCATAACGGATATCAAAACGGAGAGTATGGGCTACCATAAAGATAACCTCTTTTTCTCTGGCCTTCTGGATTATCCTGTCAACTTCTTTGAGAGTAAGGGCAAGAGGTTTTTCCGCCAGGACATCCTTTCCTGCCTCCAGAGCTAACAGGATAGGCTGGACATGACGTTCAGGTTCAGTCGATACTATGATAGCCCGAGCTTCTGCGTTCTGGATAATTTCCTGAAAATCCAGATAGTATTTTTTGATCCCATACTTCTTGCAGATCTGTCTACACCTTTCCTCACTCCGGGAACACACAGCTACTACATCGACATAAGGTAGGGTAGAGAGAGCTGAAAGTTGGACATCTCCCCATCTTCCAAGACCAATAAGACCTATTCTTACCCTGTCCATTCTGACATTCCTATCTTTTTCCTTCTAACTTTCCCATTTCCCTCTGGCCTTTCTTACCTCCTCTATGAACTGTTCTGCTTTTCTGGTTATCACTTCAAACTGCGCTTGCGCC
>SOJT01000032.1 GCA_004376485.1 Candidatus Aerophobota bacterium
GGTGGTTGTTGGGAGAAAGATTAGCCAGCTCGTTTACCAGACGAGAGGTTTCGGTCAGGGATCTGAGTCCCTCTGGGGAGATGCAGTGAAGACCCAGCTTCAACTCCAGAGTAGGAATAATTATGCAAAGATCTGCATTTCCGCATCTCTCTCCATAACCATTTATAGTACCCTGAATGTGATACACCCCTGCCCTTGCTGCTATGATGGAATTTGCTACCGCTACACCTGCGTCATTGTGAGTGTGGATACCCAAAGGATATTTTATGTTTTTCTGAACTTTATGGATAATTTCCTCTATCTCATAGGGCATTGAACCCCCGTTGGTATCACAAAGTACCAAACAATCTGCTCCTGCCTGGCAGGCAACCTTAAGAGTCTTGAGAGCATAATGAGGATTAGCTTTATAACCATCAAAGAAATGTTCTGCGTCAAAAATTACCTCTTTACCTCTTTTCTTAAAGAATTCTATGGAGTCTTCTATCATGCGAAGGTTCTCTTCTTTATCAGTTCTCAAGGCCTTCTCCACATGGAAAACCCAGCTCTTGCCAAAGAGAGTAACCATATCCGTGTCTGCTTCCATTAGTGCATGGAGACTAGGATCCCTATCCGCCTGCATACCCATCCTTCTGGTGCTTCCAAAAGCAGCTATTTTAGCGCGTCTTAAAGAAATCCTGCTTATCTTCTTAAAGAACTGAATGTCCTTGGGATTAGAACCGGGCCAGCCTCCTTCAATGTAACTCACCCCTAGTCTATCCAGCTCTCTGGCTATTTCTATTTTGTCCATTACCGAAAAGGAGACTCCCTCTGCCTGAGTTCCATCCCTGAGTGTGGTGTCATAGATTTTAATCTCCATACTATTTACCTTTGACATTAATATATCCCCCCAGTCCACCTCTCCTTATTATCTCCTGCAAAAAAGGAGGGAAAGGAGAGGTCCTATAGGTTTCCCCCTTGGTCAAGTTGGTGAGCTTTCCCTCTCCTATATCCACTCGTAATTCGTCCCCTTCATCTATGGATGAGGAAGCCTCAGCAGATTCCAGAACAGGAAGGCCAATATTAATGGAATTTCGGAAAAAAATGCGAGCGAAGGAGACAGCAATGACTAAGCGAACTCCTGAGGCCTTCAAAGCCAGAGGAGCATGTTCCCTCGAGGACCCGCACCCAAAATTCCTTCCCGCAACCAAAATCTTTTTCTCTCCCAGCTTTTTCAGGAAGTCTGGATCAGTCCCTTCCATACAGTGTTTGGCTAACTCCCCTGGATTGGTGATAGTTAGATATCTTGCGGGGATGATCTCATCGGTGTTGACATTATCCAAGTACTTCAGGGCTCTACTTTCTATGATCACTATTGATTTTCTCCTTTACCTTTTCCAGAACCTCCAGCGGAGAAGGTACTCCACCTCCTAATCTACCATAAAAGTGGACAGGGATCTCTTTTCCTACGGCTAATTTCACGTCTTCCAGCATCTGTCCTTCACTTAACTCTACCACGAAAGCAAACTTAACCTGATGGGCAAGCTCTTCAACTGCCTCATAGGGAAAAGGCCACAGGGTTACAGGGCGAAGCAATGCTACCCTAATTTTTTCTTCGGCGAGTCTATTGACCACCTCTCTGGATATGCGAGCCATGCTCCCATAAGCTATAAGAAGAATCTCTGCACCTCGCCCGTTAGCCAGCTCGTATCTTATCTCCTGCCTGGTCATTCTGGCATATTTTTTCTGAAGCTTTCTGTTATGTTCCTCCAGGACGCCCTCCTGAAGGTATAGGGATCTTATAAGATTGGGTTTCCTTCCTTTAGCTCCACTGACAGCCCAGTCTTTCTTCATCTTTTTTCTTGTAAGTGCTTCCTTAAACTCGACTCCTTCCATCATTTGGCCCAGAATAGCATCAGCCAATACTATCACCGGATTTCGATATTTGTCTGCTAAGTCAAAAGCCAGAAAGGTAAGATCGGCCATTTCCTGAACAGACTCGGGAGCTAAAACAATGGTATGGTAATCTCCATGCCCTCCTCCCCGAGTAGCCTGAAAATAATCTCCCTGCGCAGGAGCAATATTCCCCAGCCCTGGACCTCCCCTCATTATATTAACAATGACGGCTGGAAGCTGAGCCCCGGCTAGATAAGAAATTCCCTCCTGTTTCAGGCTAATACCGGGACTGGAGGAGGAAGTCACAGCTCTAGCTCCTGCTGCGGCGGCACCATAAACCATATTAATAGCTGCGATCTCACTCTCTGCCTGAAGGAAAACTCCCCCTACCTGCCTCATTCTCCTGGCCATATAGGCTGGTATTTCTGATTGAGGAGTGATGGGATAGCCAAAATAATAGTGACATCCCGCCCGAACGGCAGCTTCAGCCAAGGCTTCATTTCCCGACATCAGTATCTTTTGAGACACCTTTTAGTCCCTTCTAATGCAACCTCATAGAATCCTAATCTTTGATAGCCAATCTCAGTATATCCTGATAAGTTACCAGCAGAATCAGGCTAATTAGGACAAGAAAACCTATATAATGAACCAGTTCCTCTTTTTGCAGGTCCAGTGGTTTTCCTCTTATACCCTCCAGAACTAAGAACAGGAGTCTGCCACCATCCAGGGCAGGGATGGGGAATAAATTGAATAATCCTAGATTTACTGATAGAAGAGCGGTGAGAAGGATAAAAGAAGAAAGTCCCATTTTGACACTTTCTCCCACAAATTGAGCGATTCCCACCGGTCCCGAAAACTGAACAGGCACTCTGCCGGTTATCATTCCCCAGATGGCGAGGAGGATGGCTCTGGTTAGAACAAACACTTCCTGTGCTCCCTTGGCTAACGATACGATGGGACCTTCTCTTTTGAAAACTCTTACCGGAGCTATCCCTACCATCTTTCTACCTGCTTCCGGGTAAAAAATGGGACTCACTTTTACCTCAAAGATCTCGCCCTTCCTTTGAATCTTAAATTTTAGGACCCCTTCCTCGCTATTTTTTATAGAAAGAGCCAGGTCCTCCCAGCTATCTATAGACTTATTGCCCACCTCAATAATCTTATCTCCGGGGAGAAGACTGGACCCCTCAGCCGGTGATCCCTGGGTAACTTCCCCAATAATAGCCTCCTCTAAATTGAAGGTATAGAAACCAATCATAAAAGTGAGGGCGAATAAGAAGATAGCCACCAGATAATTGGTCCCGGATCCCGCACCTAGCACCAGAATTCTCTTGCCAAGCGACTTTTTGCGGAAATTTCCCTCTGAGGCTTCCTCTCCTGGCTCCATTCCAGCTATCTTTACATAACCACCAAAGGGAAGGACTGATATGGAATACTCTGTTTCTCCTCTCTTGAACCCCCAGAGCCTTGGACCCAGACCAAAGGAAAATCTGTCTACTTTCATGCCGCAAGCTTTGGCCATCAAAAAATGCCCTATCTCGTGGGGCAAAATCAGGAGAACAAAGACCAGAATAACGAAAAGGGCGCTAACTATCAATCTTACCCACCAACTTTCTGGTTTTCTCCCTTGCCCATTGGTCCGCTTCTAAAATCTCCTCCAGAGAGGGGTTAGGGATAAGGTGATGTTCTTCCATCACTCTTTTAATAAGTTTAACGATTCCAGGAAAAGTGATCTTACCTCCCAAGAATGCTTTGCCGGCTTCCTCATCCACAGCATTGAAGACCGCAGGAAGGGTACCTCCTTCTCTTCCTGCATGGTAACCTAATCTTAAGGCGGGAAATTTTTCATAGTCGGGAGCCTCGAAGCTCAATCTATCTAACTGGGAAAGTTCTAGAGAGGGAAGATGGCTGGCGCGTCTCTGGGGAAAATTTAAGGCATAATGAATAGGCAGACGCATATCCGTAATACCCAACTGGGCTAAGATTGAGCCATCCACAAACTCCACCAGAGAGTGAACAATAGATTGAGGATGAATGAGTATTCTTATTCTGTCCAGGTCTATCTTGAACAGGTGTGAAGTTTCTATTACCTCCAGTGCTTTATTTACCAAAGTGGCTGAATCCAGGCTAATTCTGGACCCCATATCCCAACAGGGATGGGACAGAGACTCTTCGGGAGTTATTTTGTCAAAATCTCCCTGCCAATCCCGAAAAGGACCTCCGGAAGCGGTAAGATATATTCTCTTTACCTCTTCTATCCGGTGTCCTTGCATACACTGGAAAATAGCCGATTGTTCACTGTCAATCGGAATCAGCGAAGCACTCCTTTGATGAGCCTCTTCCATTAATATTCTCCCGGCTATAACCATGCTCTCCTTGTTAGCCAGAGCAACATTCCGGCCAGCTTTGAGAGCCTCCAGGGTAGGAATGAGGGCAGCCTTCCCTACAATGCAGGATAAAATTAAGTCAGCAGGCAAAGATTCTATCAGCTCCAGGACTCCTTCCTCACCCCCGTAAATCTTTATTCCTCTCCCCAAACCCTTAAGTTTTGCTACTTTCTTTTTATTAGCCAGGGCAACTGCCAAAGGACTGAACTTTTCTGCCTGCTGCTTAAGAAGCTGCCAATTGTCTTTTCCGGTAAGTCCAATCACTTTAAAATATTGACTCTCCTCTTGAATCACCTCCAGAGCCTGCTTTCCAACGGAACCCGTAGAACCAAGAATGATTATTCTTTTTCTCAAATTAGATAGATATTCCCACTTATTTTCAAGCTCCGATGATCAAGTACTTCAGGTAGTAGTAAAAAACAGGGGTAGTAAAAAGCAAACTATCAAATCTATCCAACACGCCCCCATGCCCTGGGAGAATGAAGCCAAAGTCTTTTCTCTTCATCTCCCGTTTCAGCATAGATGCAAAGAAGTCTCCTAACTGCCCCATCACTCCTATCAGAACTCCCAGAATCACCGAATGAAGAAACGGAAGGAAAAGCCAGAATCGAGAAATAAAAATAGCCAGGCAACTTACTAATATTCCTCCCATAAAACCCTCAAGAGATTTCTTTGGGCTGATACGGGGGAAAAGCTTGTGCTTGCCACCAACAATACCTATAAAATAAGCTCCTGAGTCACCCATCCAGGTAACAAAAAAAGCTGTAAGCACAAGCTTTTCCCCTAATCCGGGAATAGCTCTGAGCATGACAACATGGCTGAGTAGGAAGCTAATATAGAAAATCCCTCCCAGGGTCAGAAAAATGCTAGCGGAGCTCGCTTCGATACGGAATTTAAAGAATTGCCGCAGCGAAATGAAAAGGATAATGAGGACCAACACCAAAGGCAGAACCTGTGCTCCCCCCAGATAAACAGAAATAGGCAGCAGAATACCCAGTATCACTCCTTCACGAGAGAGAAGTTTCATTCCCGTACTGTCCATCCCCCGGTAGAACTCTACAAGAGCAACTCCAATGATGGCGCTGGTCAGACACAGGAAAGGTATACCTCCCCACCGGATGAATAAGAAAAGAATCGGCACAAAAATAGCTGCTACTAATACCCTTTTTAGGAGCAACTCATTCTTCCTCTAGTCCCCCAAACCTTCTCTTTCTGCTGGCATAATCCCTGATGGCCTTGATGAATTCTTCCTTTTCAAAATCGGGCCAGAGGGTGGGGGTAATCCATAGCTCCGCATAAGCAATTTGCCATAGGAGAAAATTGCTTACTCTTTGCTCGCCACTTGTCCTGATCAAAAGATCAGGGTACGGTTGATCCTCAGTGTACAAATATTTTCTAAACAGATCCACATCTATTTCCTGGGAAGCCAGAGTCCCCTTCCTGATTTCCTCTGCGATTTTCTTCACCGCATCCACAATTTCTTCCTGACCTCCATAGTTTATAGCCAGATTAAGGTAAAGTTTATCATTATTCTGAGTCATCCTCACTGTTTTCTCGATCTTCTTTTGCAAAGTCTGGGAGAGCTCTTCCTTCCTCCCGATAACTCCGAGCCGAACGCCCTTTCTTTTTAACTCCTGGCCTTCTTTATCAAGGTATCTCTCAAATCTCTTCATCAGAAAATTAACTTCCTCTCGGGGTCTCTTCCAGTTCTGGCATGAGAAGGCATAGATGGTCAAGAATTTTATTCCCAGATCTAAGCATATCTCCACCATTTCTCTTATTTTCTCTATCCCCACCCGGTGTCCTTCATTGCGAGATTTACCTTTCTTCCTCGCCCATCTACCATTACCATCCATGATAATAGCCACGTGCTCTGGAAGTTTATCTCTGGATACGTCTAGCATTCTTCATCTCTTTACTAAACTAAATAAAAAATGTGCCTCAGCAACTACCTCTTCAGCTACCGTACTCACCGCCTGAACCCTGCCCATGGTCTTCCTCAAGTTTAATATCTTTACCCTGGTGATTAATTGATCCCCGGGGACCACTGGCCTTCTAAACCTTGCCTTATCGATCCCGGCAAAATAGGCGAGCTTCCCTTTATTTTCAGTTTTATTTAAGAGATAAACTCCGGCTACCTGAGCCATAGCCTCAATAATCAAAGCTGCTGGAACCACAGGGTGCCCCGGAAAATGACCTTTAAAGAAAGGCTCATTAATAGTTATATTCTTTAGCCCCACAATCTCCTTATCTTTCAGGCTTAATATCCTATCTACCAGAAGAAAAGGGTAACGATGGGGGAGTATGTCATTGATGGCATTTATGTCAAGAGAGATGAGACTTTTCTCCTCCTTGAGATTCTCCAACTTCTTTACCAGTTTGACATTAAAAAGGTGTCCAGCCTTCACTGCTATAATATGAGCCTGGATAGGACCACCCAACAAATAAAGATCACCGATTAAATCCAATATTTTGTGACGCACAGGCTCATTAGGAAACCTGAGTCCCTCTTTATTAATGACCCCCTCCTTGCCAATGACTACGGCATTCTCAAGGGACCCACCTTGAACTAATCCCGCTTTCTTGAGTTCTTCCACTTCTTCCATAAATCCAAAAGTCCGGGAGGGAGCAATTTCCTGGATAAAAGTATCTTCATCAATAGTGAATTCACCAAATTCAGATTTTAGAGGAGAAAAAGGGAAATCGACAGTATAGGTAATCTTGAATTCAGAGCAGGGAAGAACTACCAATCTCCGAGCATCCTCTTCCATCCATAGAGGTTCTTTTACTATGAACACCCGCCGGGGAGCATCCTGCAGCATAATTCCTGCCTCCTGAATTAACCTCACGAAGGGAAGAGCACTTCCATCAGCTGCCGGGATTTCCTCTCCATCTATCCTTACTTTCACATTATCTATGCACAGACCCGCCAGAGCAGCCAAAATATGCTCTACAGTATGAACTCCCACTTTTTCCTCTCCGATGCTGGTGCCCCGCTTGTTGCTAGTGACTCTATTCGTTCTAGCACTGACTTGGGGTGCTCCTGGTAGATCCTCGCGGATAAAAACAACTCCTTCATCCCGAGAGGCTGGCTCCAGAGTCAATGTAACCTCTTTACCCATATGAAGCCCTACTCCTTTGTAGGAAACAACCTTCCCGATAGTCTTTTGCCTGTCCATTATGTCTTCCTTTCTCTTGATTCCTCCAATTTTTTTACTCTTTGCATTAGTTCTGGGAGATGATTCATAATGGCCCATATTCTCTTTTGTTTGGAGTGGGATCTTGCCGGAAATCCGGAGACAAACTTATTGGCCTCTACATCTTTGGTTACTCCGGATTTAGCAGCCACTACAGTGTTCTCACCAATGCTCACATGCTCAGTAACACCGGCTTGACCAGCTAGGATAACTCCATCTCCTATAGTGGAACTGCCTGAGATACCTACCAGGGCCACCAGTGCCACATTCTTGCCCAGAGTAACGTTATGAGCTATATGGACAAGGTTGTCAATCTTAGAGCCTCTTCCAATGTAAGTTTCACCGAGAGTAGCCCGATCTATAGCTACATTAGCTCCAATTTCTACTTCATCCCCAATGACCACCTTGCCTACTTGAGGAATCTTATGATAGGAACCATCTTCCTTCTTGATAAATCCGAAACCATCTGAGCCTATTACTGTACCCGAGTGAATGATAACTTTTCTCCCTACAACGGTCCCATTCACGATAACTACTTGAGGGTGAATGAGAGTGCCTTCACCCACGATAGTTCCCCTGCCCAGATAGACCTGAGCGCAAACACAGACATTATCTCGTATCTTTACCTCTTCCCCTATCACTGCATAGGGGCCAATACTCACGTTCCTACCTACCTTGACACCTCTACCCAAGAGGGCCGTGGGGTGAATTCCGGGAAAATCGGGGAAACCTTTAGGATTAAAGAGCTCTATGAGATGAGCAAAGGCCAGACGAGGATTCTTCACTCTGATAAAAGACCTGGGGAAATCCTTAACTTCCAAGGGGACAATCACCGCTGAAGCTCGGCCCTTTTTGGCCATACGGAGAAACCTACGAGATGCAGCAAAGGCAATCTCTCCTTCTTCTGCTTCTTCCGCTTTAGCTACCCCATGAATAGTTATATTCTCATCCCCTCCTATACTCCCTCCTACTAGATGAGCTAATTCCTTCAGACTTTTTTTCATTGTCCCAATTGATAATTTTGATTTAAACGGAAAAGAACTTCCTCTGTTAAGTCAAATTCGGCCTCAGGGGTGGTATAGAGCAAAGCTCCCTTATCAAAAACCAGCCGGTATCCCGCCTTCTCAGCAATGATTTCTATAGTGGAGCGGATATCTTCTGAGATTTCCTCAGAATACCTGAATTCTTCCTCCTGCCTTTCTGCTTGTAGAGAGTCATTGAGGGAACGGATCTCCTCTTCCAGAGCCTTAAGCTCTTTCTCGTCAGTTTGACACTCCTCCTCCAGAACCCCGCGCTCCTTTCCCAATCCTTGAATATCCTCTCTCAGTAGCTCTATCTGGGTGAGTTTTTCCTCCTTGGCATACGGGGTGAGGAGCGCTCCCTGTAGCGCGAGCTCCTCTTCCAATTTCCCAAGCTCCTTTACCTTCTCCTGGATCTCCTTTGCCTTCTCCTCAATTTGAATCAATTTTTCCTCTAGGGCTTTTCTCGTTCTTTCCAGAAGTTTTCTCTTTTCTGCCATACCCGCCCATTTCTCTTCAAAACCTATCTTTAGCCTGGCCATAATGTCCTTGGTCTTCTGGTAATCCTGGAAGACCTTCTGCACATCCACAAATCCTATTTTAGGCACAAGTTCCGCTACCGCCCCTCCCGAGGTACACCCTAGGAACAAAGTTACCAGAAAAGCGGCTAAAAGTAAAGCTCCTACTTCTTTTCCCCTCATTGTATAATCTCCTTTTTTCAAATCAAACAACGTTTCTTCCCATTCCCAACCGCTCCAATATTTCCTTCTCCCTCTCCTGCATTATCTTCCTCTCTCCCAATTTCTCATCCCTATAATCCAGGAGATGAAGAATTCCATGAACAAGGAGCAGGGTAAGCTCCTCCTTTAAACTATGTTTTCTTTTCCAGGCCTCTTGCTTTGCCCTTTCTACACAGATGATAACCTCGCCTAAAAGATCCTTGGTGGAGACGAAATTATCTCGAAGGGGAAAGGCTAGGACATCGGTAACCATCTTTCTGCCCCGGAATTTTTCGTTGAGGTCTTTCATTTTCTCGCCATCCACTAGAACTATGGCGACCTCCTTCTCCCCTCCTACGGATTCCAGATCCAGAGTACTAGCGGCTGCCCTCTTCAGCCATTTAGTATCAATTCGCTTATTTTGCAGATTTCTTATCCCAATTAGAGCCATGATATTCCTTAGCTAATCCAGGATAGTTTGTCCTTTAAGTATCTCTTCTGGATATCTGCCCCTGGTATGAATAAAACCAGCCAGGATCCTGGTGAAAGCTTCGGCGATTTTTCTTATTTCTCTCAAAGTCAGATCACACCTGTCCAGTTGTCTATCTTTCAGCTTATTGTTAATAACCTTTTCTACCTGAGCTTCTATGCTTTTTACTGTTTTCTGAGGAGAAAAACGAAAGGCTGCTTCAACAGAATCAGCAAGCATGACCAGGGCTGCCTCCTTACTTTGAGGCCGGGGGCCGGGATAGCGAAAACCTTCCTCAGCTATCTCCTCTTTTTTATTCGAGGTACTATTTTCCAATGCTTTTCTATAAAAATATGCTATTAAGCTGGTCCCGTGATGCTCTCTAATGACATCAATGACAGCCGGGGGAAGTTTATTCTTCTGAGCCATCTCTACCCCATCCTTCACGTGGGAAATGATAATGGTAGAGCTTAGATTAGGAGAAACTTTACCATGGTGGTCATCTTCACCCAGGCTGCTATTTTCAAAAAAGAAATGAGGCCGAACAGCTTTGCCAATATCATGATAATAGGCTCCTACTCTAGTCAAGAGAGAGTTGACGCCGATGACTTCCGCGGCGGCTTCGGCCAAATTGGCTACCATTAGGGTATGATGATAAGTTCCCGGAGCCTCTATGGAAAGCCTCTTGAGAAAAGGAAGATTGAGATTGCTGAGTTCCAATAGTTTAATATCAGTAATAAGACCAAAGTATGTCTCCAAATATGGCAAGATGGTCATAACCAGGATACTGGAAAAAAGGCCACTACCTATGCCCCATAGGACTAAAGAACCTATTTCCGAGAAGGATTGATTGTAAAATAGACCCACAGCTAAGATGGTCAGGCCATTAGCCAATCCCACATACACTCCACCTTTTGTGAGATCTGTTCTTTGATGAACAAATTGGGCACTGTAGATACCTACCATTCCTCCTATGACTAATACAGGCAGAATTTCAAGACTCTTGGCACTAAGAGCAAAGTAAATGCTTAACCAAACTGTGATGATAGTGGATAGGGAAGGTGCAAGGAGGAGGGAAATCAGAATTGATAGGAAGGCCATAGGTATAAACACATAAGGAATCTGTGGGACGAGGATTATAATCCTCCCTATGAGGCTGGTGCTAGTAATTAAGATTGCGGACAGCAAGAGAAACTTTGGGGAAAGAAACTGTGGCCAGTAGCGCGAAAGGTAAACCAGCAGAAGAACAATGAAAAAACCTATAAGAATAACCATCCCTGCTTGACTGAGAAAGCCTATCCCGGGAATGAAGGGGAAAAGGAAGATCAGGGAGAGAATCCCTGCCACCCCCACCGCCCATATCCATCTCCAGCCATATTTTTTCAAAAAAAGGTCTTTAACGGTGAAACTTTCCCTGCTTTTCTCTACTTCAAATTTATTTAATCTTTCTTTCGTGACATTCATAAGCCCTTACAATCTCCTGAACCAAGCGGTGTCTTACCACATCTTTTTGGGTAAGATAAACTGCCTTTATTCCTTTTATGCCCTTAAAAAAGGATTGAACCTGCACTAATCCAGAACCTTTATGAGCAGGAAGGTCAATCTGAGTAATATCTCCAGTAATTACTACCCTGGAGCCAAAACCAATCCTGGTCAGAAACATCTTCATCTGCTCATAGGTTGTGTTTTGCGCTTCATCGAGAATAATGAAGGCATCATTTAAGGTGCGTCCCCTCATATAAGCCAGGGGTGCAATCTCAATAAT
>SOJT01000089.1 GCA_004376485.1 Candidatus Aerophobota bacterium
ATAGAGGGAATGAGGGAGAAAGAACTGAAGAAAATCACCTCGGAGGCTTACAGAACGGCTCAAGAAATTAAAGGTGAGGCTGATGCTGAAGCTACCGCTATATATGCTGAGGCCTATACCAAGGACCCCGAGTTCTATTCTTTCGTAAAGACTCTGGAGACTTACAAAGAGACTTTGGACGATAACACCTGGTTGCTTTTGACCTCGGACAGTGAGTTCTACAAGTATCTCAAGAAACTTTCTCCCTGAGTGTTCAGGAAAGTATTAGCATTTGGAGATTTATACTACTTGACACGGAAATAAACTTTAGTATAATGAAAAGTCCAAGTCCAATAGAAGGGGTTTGACAAACTAAAAAGAAATAGATAGGCAAAAAATGGTTGAGCCAAAAGAAAAAAGGGGGAGTTTTGTTTATTTTTTTGCACAGAATCATGCCCATGGTTCTCGTACCATGCGAAATTTGCTGGGGGGCAAAGGAGCAAACCTTGCTGAAATGGCCCGCTTAGGAATCAGGGTTCCTCCTGGTTTTACTATCACTACCCAAGTCTGTTCCTACTATGCAAAACACCGCTCTTATCCAGAAAGTTTCTCTTCTGAGATAACTCAAAATTTAGAGAGATTGGAGAGGGTAACCGGAAAGAAATTTGGAGACCCCGATAACCCTCTACTGGTCTCTGTACGATCAGGGGCTAGAATCTCCATGCCCGGGATGATGGACACGGTCTTAAATCTTGGCTTAAACGATACCGCAGTCCAGGGATTGGTAAGGCAAACAGAGGACGAGCGATTCGCCTACGATGCCTATCGTCGGCTCCTTCAGATGTTCGGCAATGTAGTCCTGGGGATAGAGGGAAAAAAATTCGAAGAGCTTATCCAGAAAGAAAAGGCAGCCAAAGGGGTAAAGGGAGATATTGAGTTAACTGCTGAAGATTTCAAGGATCTGGTGGAGAGATTCAAAGAATTGATAGTTAAGGAAAAAGGGGCTGGATTTCCCCGAGATCCCCTCCAGCAGCTAAATATGGCAAAGGATGCTGTTTTTGCCTCATGGAACAATAAGAGAGCTATTAACTATCGGCGGATCCACAAGATTCCTGAACATTGGGGCACAGCGGTTAATGTTCAGAGCATGGTCTTTGGCAATATGGGGGAGGACTCTGGTACCGGAGTTGGATTTACTAGAAATCCGGCTACAGGAGAAAAAGGGATTTATGGGGAATACCTGCTCAATGCTCAAGGAGAGGATGTGGTTGCCGGGATAAGAACACCTCGGCCTCTTTCTCAACTAAAGGACGATATGCCCGGAATCTACGAGGAGCTGGTCAGCGTCACCCAGAGATTAGAAGCCCATTACCATGACGTGCAGGATTTTGAATTCACCATAGAAAAAGGGGTGCTTTATCTCCTGCAGACCAGGGGAGGCAAGAGAACTGTTCAGGCTGCCATAAAAATAGCCACTGATATGGTTGAGGAAAAATTGATCACTAAAGAGGAAGCTCTGAGGAGAGTGGAGCCAGATCAATTGGATAAACTCCTCCATAGGTGGATTGACCCCGGGGCAAAAGTTGAAGTAATCACCCAGGGTCTGCCAGCCTCCCCGGGAGCAGCTACAGGAGCAATTGTTTTCACAGCAGACAGAGCAGTCGAGCTAGCCAGTGATGGAAGGAAAGTGATCCTGGTGCGGAGCGAAACTTCGCCGGAAGACATCCATGGAATGGCAGCATCTGAAGCTATCCTCACTTCTCGAGGGGGGGTAACTTCGCATGCTGCGGTGGTAGCAAGGGGTATGGGTAAATGCTGTGTAGTCGGGTGTGAGGCTATAAAGGTGGATGAGAAAAAGGGGAAATTTGAAGTAAATGGATTTGTCTTTAGGGAGGGCGATTTTATAACTCTGGATGGGAGCACTGGCAAGGTCATAAAGGGTATAGTTCCTACGGTTAAGCCTGTGCTAAGTGACGAATTTAGGAAGCTTATGAAGTGGGCAGATGAGGTGAGAGTCCTGGGTGTAAGGGCCAATGCGGATACTCCCAAGGATGCCAGAATAGCTCGGGAGTTGGGAGCAGAAGGAATTGGGCTTTGTCGAACAGAGCATATGTTCTTTGGGGAGGATAGACTTCCCTATGTACAGAAGATGATTTTAGCCGAGGATCAGGAGGAACGAGAGAAAGCACTAAAGATTCTGGGGCCCATACAGAAGGAAGATTTTAAGAATATTTTTAAGGAAATGGAGGGCTTACCTGTTATCATTCGATTACTAGATCCACCTCTCCATGAGTTTTTGCCCAATTATGAGGATCTCTTGCTTGAGGTTGATAAGTTAAAACTGGAAGGGGCGGATGAGGAAGTTATCCAAGAGAAAGAAAAACTCCTCCATCGCGTTGAAAACTTGAGGGAAGTGAATCCCATGTTGGGACATCGGGGTTGTAGACTGGGTATTACCTTTCCAGAAGTCTATAAGATGCAGACGAGAGCTGCTTTTGAAGCTGCGGCTGAGTTAGTCAGTCAAAAAAGAAAGATTTATCCCGAGATTATGATTCCTCTGGTGGTTCATGAGAAAGAATTGTCCATTCTGAGGAAAGAGATAATAGAGGTCATTAATGAGGTTATGAAGGAAAAAGGAGTAGATTTTGAGTACAAAATAGGTACAATGATAGAGCTTCCTCGTGCTGCTCTGTGCGCGGACAGGATTGCCAGGGAAGCAGATTTTTTCTCTTTCGGAACCAATGATCTTACTCAAACAACCTTTGGTTTTAGTCGAGATGATGCCGAAGGAAAATTTCTTCCCATCTACATTAAGAATAAAATTTTAAATGATAATCCCTTCCAGGTAATGGATCAGGAGGGAGTGGGAGAATTGGTCCGGATAGGTACGAGGAAGGGACGTGAAACAAAGGAGAATTTGGAGATAGGCATTTGTGGGGAACATGGAGGAGAGACTTCCTCCGTTAAGTTCTGTCATCGTGTTGGAATGGATTATGTGAGTTGTTCGCCCTACCGAGTTCCCATTGCTCGTCTGGCAGCTGCCCAGGCAGTACTAGAAGAGGAGGAAGCCGAACCTTGAGATAGCAGGGGAGGTGCCAGAGCGGCCAAATGGGACGGGCTGTAAACCCGTTGGCGCTGCCTACGATGGTTCGAATCCATCCCTCCCCAC
>SOJT01000031.1 GCA_004376485.1 Candidatus Aerophobota bacterium
ATTTTATTGAATGTGGGGCTTGCGGTGGAATATTTAAGATGGTGGAAATGGTCTCACAGAAGTACCTCGAAAAGGGAAGGATTCACTGCCCGCCGGTGCCAACAGCGCTTTTTTCGCTGGCTGATAAGCAGCATCCCATAGAAGTTCACCTGCTGCCACTAAAGGTCTATCGTGGTGCTATCTGGCGTCTGAGGGAGGGATGGATAATACAACTTAATAAGAATGACACATCGGCTAGAAAGAGATTTACTCTACTCCACGAGGCTTTCCATATCTTAGCCCATTGTAGTAATACTACTCCGGTGTTTAGGAAAAGAGGAGGTACGCGCGGTTCCTTCAATGAACTGTTGGCTGACTACTTTGCCAGCTGTATCCTGATGCCCGGAGAGTGGGTAAAGGAAAAGTGGGCAGAGGTTCAGGATTTGGACAGAATAGCAGAAATCTTTGATGTTCCCAAGCCAGCAATGTGTGTAAAACTTAAGCGACTGGGCTTAGTTTAACAATTTAGCGACCCGATTGCCTGTATCTCCTTCCCCTTATCATTCTGCAATAACATCCCCTTGATAATTGGAATCCAGAGAGTTGCGGTGTGACCAGGTTAGGAGCAACAACAGGCGGGGATTATCAAAGCTCTAGGTAGAGCCAGCTTATGGAAGCTGACGAGTCGATGGTAGACGTGGCGGATTTTGCTAGAGAATTAAGGTGTGCCCTTGACCGGCCAAACAGGATTTAGATTTACTAACCAAAAGAATTTTCTTCTTTTCCAAAAGAGGAGCAGGCGGTGGGCTTAGGCCTAAATACTTAATGCGCTTCTGGACTACTCTTTTACCTTCTCGGTGGCTCTCGACCAGCCAATAGTATAGGGGAATTATTTTCAGACCGAAAGGTGCTGGTGAACTTAGCCTCTTTTTTCTCTAAGAAACTTCTCTATCTCTTTAACTAACCTCTCATTTTCGTCTTCTGACAGCCTTAGGTTGCTCTCCAATCTGGTGATATATTCATCAATTTCTGGAAAGCGTGTCCTCATCTGGACTATTTTTTCATTTCGTCGTGTAATCTCTTCGTCAAGGTCGTTAAAGTCAATTCGCAAATCAAATCGTTGATTAAAGAATTCGAGAATCCTCTTTTGAGCCTTGGGGTCATCTACGGCTACCAAGTAAAAAGGGATTGGTACCCAGAGGTTGACCCCGGGGATGTTTCTCCTTTTTGCCACCCATAAAAGAAACGAGTTCAGGGTAGGTCTCTGTCCGGGAGGTGTTTCATAATCCAGACCCCTGGTAAGGTTGTAGTGGCTCAAAGCCTTCTTTAGTTCTAATGAATTGAAAGTGCCTATGAGCTCCCGAGGGGTGGTATGGGCACCCAGAGAAACCATCCCCCCAATAGTATATAGCTCCTTCACATGACAATAATGTTCGGCAATATCCAGAATTAGGTTCAGAAATTTATACCATTCATAACTGGGTGGGTCACTGCTAAAAATCATCAGGTCATTCTTGGGGCAGGAATAAAATTTAGTTTCAGGAAATTGAATTAGGTCATCTTCAATTGTCACCCCTCCTAAAGGTGAGAACTCTACCGGTTCAATCTCACAGAAGCTTTGACCCCCCAGTTTTCTATTTAAGTAGTCAGTTACTTTTGTCCCTAATTTGCCAGCGTCCGCACTCCAGCCAACAACTAAAGACGGACTTTGTAACTCGGGCTGTCTGGAGAATTTAAAGGGGACTTTCATCTCCCTTGCCTCCCCCCTTCTTGAAGAGCTCATCAATGTGCTCTTTAATCCACTTCTCATCCTCTTCAGTTATCGTTTCTGGCTTGGTCTGGATAACGAATTTTCTTTGCTCAATCCTGTCTCTTATTTCCTGGGGGAATTTCTCATAAAGGTTTTCAATAATGTTGTCTATCTGAGCCGCCATATTATCAAGGACAGTTAAATCAATCCTGATTCCCAGAATGCTGGTGATAACCTCAAGTACAGATTTTGAAGCTCTGGGATAGGGAAATGGGACTCGCGACAGATAATCTGGTATTTCACCCATTAGGCAGATGCCTTCAAAACCCCTCTTTTTGGCTACCCCCGGTAAGAGCCCATTTAAGCCACTAATGGTACCCTGACCGCCTCTTTGTTCAATTTCACTCATTAAGATGGTATTCTCGTATCTTTTTACTTCCTCAATTAAGTCCTCTCTATTAGGCACTGCCCATACCCTTGGCTTCAGTGTGTGATGGGTCAGGGAGACGGCAGCGCCTGAGGTATAGACTCTCTGGCAGGCAAACTTTGCCGCTACATCTAAAACTAAATTAGCCATCTGGTAGGCTTTTTCCCCTTCGGCGTAAGTTCCTCCTCCATCAGTGGGCTGCTCTTCTCCAATGAAAAATATTAAATCCTTTTGTTCAAGCCTCTTGTAATAAAATTTATTATTGGGAAACTCTAAATCTTCCAATTCATCAGCCTTGATTACCACCTTCCTGGGATAGAAGAAGTCCCAGGGTTCTATTTCTCCAAACTCTTCAGCTTGAATCTGCCCCCTCAAGGTGTCAACGGCAATTATCCCGATGTTGCCAATCCCTGGCCAGCCAACAATCATATCTGGTTTTTCAAGTCTCGGCTTTTTATAAAGTCTAATCCCCAATGCTTACCCCCCGTGCTTTAAGCATCCCCAAGTAATTATTTTAGCTCTTTTTCTCGTTGAAAGAAAATGCCGCATCAATACAAGCTCACCACCACGAGATTGTTTATTAACCTCACCCCCTTGATAGGTTGCTAAACGACTCTTCCACTTGCTTATGGCTTGATGAGTAGGTATGCTATGAGAGTGCGAAATCTGCCCTTCAATGCTATTTTAACACCGAATTCTCAATGAAGGTGCAGCCAGGTCGGCTATATAGCTAGGTGTCTTGGGATGGCTGAAGACGGCGTTAGGGAGGCTCTGCTTTATGAACGCCTTGGGGACAAGGTGCAGTGCCATACCTGTGAAAGGTGCTGCCTAATTCCTGAGGGAGAGTTAGGCTTCTGCGCTACCCGGAAGAATATCGGCGGGCAGCTCTATACCCTAGAGTACGGCGATATTTCCTCCATCAGTGCCAACCCTATTGAAAAGAAGCCCCTGTTTCATTTCTACC
>SOJT01000164.1 GCA_004376485.1 Candidatus Aerophobota bacterium
GAGGACTTTCAAGGAAAAATGAGTTATGTGAAGAAAGAAAGGAGTGTACCGATGAGAAGAGTTAAGCTTGAAAAGTGGGTTATAACTCTAGTTGTTATTGTACTTGTGATGGGGGTAGCTCTAACCAGTTCCTTAGCTCAAAATCCGGTTACTATCAAATTTGCTCACTTTTATGATCCTATGGCAGGGCCAGGCCATATAATGAACATAGAGTGGCTGGAAAAAACAGTGGCAGCTTTCGAGGAAGAAAATCCTGGTATTAAGGTGGAATTTGAGTGGGCTAAATGGGATGAGATAGACATCAGATCGATAAGAGATTATGCAGCTGGAATTCCTCATGATGTTATGATGAGTTCTCCTCAGTTAATGCCCAAACACGCTATTGCCGGTGACTATCTGGACCTCACATCTTACGTGGCAAAATGGCCAAAGCCAAGAGCGGAAGATATTAATTGGACTCCTGTTTGGGGAAAGCTTTTTCCCTTAGGGATACCCCTGGGAATACACACCAGAACTACCGTCTACCGAAGAGACTTTTTTGAAAGATATGGGCTTGATCCTGACCGAGTACCAGAAGATCTTGAATCGTTGATCGAATATGCTCAATTCCTAACTAGAGACACCGATGGTGATGGAAGGACCGATATCTGGGGGTTGGGGATGTACTTTGGTGCCTCACGCGCCACCATTGAACTCTATTTTGCTCCCTATATTTGGAATTTCGACGGAAAACTGTGGGATCCTGAAACTAAGAGAGCAGATTTTGCTTCAGAAGCCGGAGTCAAAGCGACAAGGTTCGTCTACGATCTGGTCAATACCTACAAGGTTACTCCTGAGTGGAGCACGGTTGGAACTTACGACGAGGTGGGATTGATAAATTTTTTGAACGGTACATATGCGATGTTTACAGGATTCGGAAGTTACTGGATTGGACCCCTGGAAGACAAAGGCTGGGTCACGGGAATCTTCCCCCCTAAACCCTACGGAAAGGCGACGGTGGCTGATGTATTTGTCGCCGCCACCAAACCTCAGGCGCAGTTTACCAATGCCTGGGGGCTTTCCATAAACAAACTTAGCGAGCACCCAGATGAAAGCTTCAAATTCATAGACTTTATAGTTACTCCCGAGCGACTCGTCGATTATCCGGATGCTGGACTTCCAACTCTCTTGAGTTTATGGGATAAACCAGAGTTACAGACCGACTTCTACCAAAAGTGGCTTAAAGCAGCCATGTACGGAAAATCCATGCCCTATACCGCTTATTACGGTGAGTTAGCTGATACAGTAGCGGCCGCTCTTCAAGAGATATTGATCAAGAAGGTACCCATTGAGGCAACGTTAAAGAAATTTGAAGACGAATATAATGCCAAATACGCTGGAGAGTAAAATCAATTAGAACCGATGGAAAGAAGCAGAAAACAGATGCGGTCTAAAAAAGGGGGCTTGTATATCCTCTGGGAGTACAAGCTCCCTTATCTTTTTTTGCTGCCTGGTGTTATTCTACTAATATTTTTCTTAGCCGCACCTTTGATTTCCGGAATTTATATGAGTTTTCAAAAGATTTCTTTAGCAGGTATCTCGGAATTTGTTGGATTTCAGAACTATCGCTTGCTGGTGGGAGAAGAAAGATTTAGGAATAATTTGCTGCTCTCTGTACTCTATGTAGCCGGAAACGTAGGATTGTCGGTTCCTCTTGCATATGCTGCAGCTTTGCTAATTACCGGCAAGCTGAGAGGAACACAATTTTTCAGGGCAATTTTTTTAACTCCATTTATTGTAACTCCCGTTGTAAGTGCAATTCTCTTTAGGTCAATGGTGGATCCCTCCTTTGGTCCCATACCAGCCCTGCTGGAGATGATAACAGGAGAGCGTTACATCATTCTTGCCGATTCCACCCTAGCCATGCTTACTATAATCGGGCACAGTTTCTGGAGATCTTTTTCTTTTGTGATGCTCTTTCTGGCTGCAGGAATTGCCACTATTCCCACGGAAATTTATGAAGCGGCAAAAGTAGATGGAGCCGGCGCATGGGCTAGATTCAGGAGTGTAACCTTTCCTCTGACTAAGATGCACCTGGCCATTGTCCTCCTTATAATAACGATGTGGACCGTTCAAGATGCGGAGACTGTTTATGCCTTGACTGGCGGGGGACCTGGCTATAGTACAGAGGTGACTGCAGTACGTCTTTTCAAAGATGCGTTTATTAACTTTAATCTAAGCTATGGAGCAACAATTGGAGTTTTCTTGCTCATGCTCTCTGCTGTTTTTATGGTTCTCTATTTCAATCTAATGATGAGGGGAGGAGAACATTCCCAATGAAGGCAAAGGATACGATTAGCTGGATTGGATTTTTACTTATCTCCATATTTGTATTGTTTCCTCTTTTTTGGGGGATAAGAACTTCATTGTCTCCTCGCTATGAAAGCAGTTTTATACCGAGCAGGCTCACTCTTGAGCATTATCAATCTCTCTTTACCAGACCAGCGTTCTTGTTTTACTTCAGAAATAGCTTAATCGTTACCTTAGGAGCAGTAGCATTCACCCTTCCTCTGGCTCTATTAGGTGGATACGCTCTTGCCCGGTTTAATTTTCCAGGTAAACGGTTTGGAATTTTGCTTTTGATATTCCCTTTACTCCCCGCAATCGCCATCCTGGTCCCTCTGGTTTCCTATATGTATAAACTAGGTGTGTATGACTCCTTTATAGCTTTGATCTTGACCAATAGTGTCTTCAATATGCCCTTTGCCCTGTGGATGCTGAGAAATTTTATCGTAAATACTCCGGTGGAGATTGAGGAGGCGGCACTCCTGGATGGTTGCTCAAGAATAGGTGCCCTTTGCCGTATTGCTCTACCCTTGATGCTCCCCGGCATGATTGCCGTCATTCTCTTTGTCTTCATAACTACTTGGAACAATTACCTCTATGCATCCGCTCTTACCTCATCTTTGTCAGTGAGAGTTCTACCTCAGGGACTCTTATCATTTATTGGCACATGGGGCATGTACTGGGAAGGTCTATGTGCAGCAGGAATGTTAACTTTAATACCTCCCTTGGTTCTCTTTCTAGTTTTTCAAAAATGGTTCATAGCTGGCTTATTTTCACAGTGGTCGAGGTAAC
>SOJT01000205.1 GCA_004376485.1 Candidatus Aerophobota bacterium
TCCCAGTATCAACAAGAAGGCTGTGGAGTATACCATCTTGACAGCTCTAGCCCTGGGTTGTAAAGTCAGCCCTTTCTCAAGATTTGCCAGGAAGAACTACTACTATCCAGACCTTCCCAAGAACTTTCAAATCTCCCAATACGATGAGCCTCTAGCTAAAGATGGGTATCTCGAATTTGAATTAGATGGAAAACATCGGCGGGTGAGAATCCAGAGGGTGCATCTGGAGGAAGACGCCGGGAAAATTATCCATGGAGAGGATATACAAAACCCTGAAGACAAAAATTCCAGCTTCATTGACTATAATCGCACAGGTATCCCTTTGATGGAGATTGTCAGCTACCCCGAGATTCACTCTCCTGAAGAAGTCTACCAGTATCTTGTCAATCTAAAAAGGGTCCTGGGGTATCTTGAAGTGAGCGATTGCAATATGGAGGAGGGTTCTCTTCGCTGTGATGCTAACATCTCCCTGGCTCCTAAAGGGAGAAGATTAGGAGTTAAGACAGAACTTAAAAACATGAACTCCTTTAAGGAAATAAGGGAGGGACTGGCCTCTGAGATAGAAAGACAGGCTGCTCTTTTGCATAAGGGGGAAAAGGTCCCTCAGGAAACCCGGCTCTGGGATTCTCATGAGCAGGCAACTATCCCCATGCGGAGTAAGGAAGAAGCCCATGACTATCGCTATTTTCCCGAGCCGGATCTTCTCCCTCTCAAGGTTTCTGAGGAATGGATGGAGTCTCTTAAAGGGGCTGTGGTGGAGCTTCCTTTTCATCGCTATCAAAGATTCATCTCAGAGTACCATCTTCCTCCCTACGATGCAGGTGTCCTCACCGACTCAAGAGAACTAGCCGATTATTTTGAAGAATGTGTTAGAAATTTCCCCCACCCTAAAGTAGTGAGCAATTGGATTATGGGAGAGTTTCTTCGATTAGTCAAGAAAGAGACAGGATCCCTCCAGAAGATAAAGATAAAACCTTTGATGCTGGCCCATCTCCTTGAAGAGGTAGAGAAGGGTGTAATTAGTGGAAAATTGGCCAAGGAAGTTTTCCAAAAAATGTTCCAAAGCGGAAGATCCGCAGAAGAGATAATCTCTCAGGAAAAACTGGGTCAGATTAGCGATGAAGGGGAGCTTGAGGAAATAATTCAGAGGGTAATGAGGCAAAACTTAAAAGCGGTGGACGACTTTAAAAAGGGAAAGGATAAGGCGCTCATCTTTCTGGTAGGACAAGTTATGAGGGAAACTAAAGGACGGGCAAATCCTGACCTGGTTAACAGACTCTTGAAGGAGAAAATGGGGGTGAGGGAATGAGAAAAAATTTTCTTTCCATCTCTGATCTTACCAGAGAGGAAATTTTGGCATTATTTGAAAGGGCCGATTATCTCAAGGGCCTTCTGGAGAAGGGGGAAATCTATCATCCCCTTCAGCGAAAGACTCTGGGAATGATCTTTCGAAAATCATCCACTCGTACTCGCGTCTCTTTCGAAGTGGGCATGTATCAGCTAGGAGGACATGCAATTTTCCTTCCCTCTCAGGAGATGCAGCTTCAAAGAGGGGAAAGTATTGAAGATACAGGGAGAGTTTTATCTAGGTATGTTGACGGCATCCTCATCAGAACTTTTGATCAAAATGAGGTAGTCAGGCTTTCCGAGGCGGCCACTATTCCTGTCATCAATGGTCTAACAGATCTTCTCCATCCCTGCCAGGCCTTATCGGACTATTATACTCTCTGGGGAAGAGGGAAAAAATTGGAGGGATTGAAACTAACCTATCTAGGGGATGGTAATAATGTTTGCAACTCATTAATTCTGGGGGCAGCCAAACTGGGAGTTCGTATGACTGTTGCCAATCCCCCCGGCTATGGACCAGATAAAGAAATAATCAAGAAAGTTAAAGCATCGGGCCAGATTACCCTCTTTAAGGATCCTCTTGAAGCAGCAAAGGAGGCTGATGTCCTTTACACCGATGTCTGGACAAGCATGGGGAAAGAAAATGAGCAAGAGTCCCGCAGGAAGGTATTTGGGCCGTATCAGCTTAACTCTACTTTATTAGGGCAAGCGAGAAAAGATGTCTTGGTTATGCATTGTCTCCCTGCCCATCGGGGAGAGGAGATTACCTCCGAAGTTATGGACGGTGAAAGCAGCATCGTTTTCGAGCAAGCTGAGAACCGCCTTCATTTTCAGAAAGCCCTTCTAGCAAAACTAATGAGCTAAAGAGAGGTAAAAATAAGGTGCCATAAACTTCATTCCTGGAAGGTAAGTGCGAAAAAAGCCGTCCAGATCCAATGCCAACTAAAAAAGAGGATCTCGCTAAATAACAAATTTGGAGACATAAGAAAGGTAGCGGGAGCCGATGTAAGCTATTTTAGAGGAAAGGCTGTTGGTGGGGTGGTAGTAATGGGATTTCCCCGGCTGGAAATTTTGGCAAAGAAGTTTTTTGTCTCCGAGGTAGATTTCCCCTATATCCCTGGACTCCTTAGCTTCCGGGAGGCGCCTCCTCTTCTGGGGGCCTTGGCTAAAATAAGAAGAGAACCAGACATCATTTTATTTGACGGACAGGGAATAGCTCATCCCCGAAGAATGGGAATAGCCACCCACCTGGGACTGTTTTTGGAGAAACCAACTATTGGCTGTGCTAAGTCACTCCTGGTGGGAAAATATCTACCTCCTGGAGGGGAGCAGGGAAGCTACAGCCTCCTTGAGGATAAGGGAGAGGTGATAGGGGCGGCGGTAAGAACCAGAAAAGAAAAAAAACCGGTCTTTGTCTCCCCTGGAGATGGGATTGACCTTATGACCTCTATCGAGATTGTCCTTCGATGCACAGGGAGATATCGGCTGCCCGAGCCTCTTCGGCAGGCTCATCTTTTTGCCAAGGAGATACGAGAGAAATTTGAGGGAGAGATTAAGTAGAATCTCAGAGTTTTGCCCCCCTCGCTCAGGGGTGCTGTTTGAACTACATGATAGAGCATCCACGCCCCACTTAGGGGCCGGTAAAAGGTGCCAAAGAGGGCGGCCGGGAGAGAGATAGACTTTTAGGAGGAGAGAACCATGGAAAAGATAAAGAAAATTGTTCTGGCTTATTCAGGAGGACTGGATACCTCGGTAATTCTCTTGTGGC
>SOJT01000180.1 GCA_004376485.1 Candidatus Aerophobota bacterium
ACTACTCCCAGGGCCCATCTATTCTGGGATTTTGGCCGCTCTCCCAGCACTTCCCCGCTGATGAGGAAGGAAGCTCTTACCTTCGGCATAAGAGCTGCTGCCTTTTTTACCATAAGGATGTGGCAGTCAATACAGGGGTTTGCCCCTTTTCCAAAACCGTGAGGAGGGGATTTAACCAGAGAAAGGATTTCTTTGGTGATATCTTCCGTGTGAAAAGAAATTCCCAGCTTCTGAGCAGCTCGCATGGCTTTATCTGCCGTGAAGAAAGAGGAGGTGAAGGACAGCGCTTCTACCTTGATCCCCTGATCCTGAATGATTTTGGTGGCGAGGATACTGTCCAGGCCTCCCGAGAGTAGACTCAAAGCCTTCATTTCGATTTGTTTATCTGGTCTTTGGTCAGAGCCTTTCTTATTCCATTCTTTGTCTGGGCAGTTACTGTTTCTCTTAATAGATCCCGCGATACTATTTCCATTTTCTCTCCTTGCCACCCGATGATTTCCCCTACCTGGGGAAGATCTTTCTTTAAATTACAATAAATAGGATATTCAAAATTCAGGCAGCAACGTAGTCTTCCACAGATCCCCGAGATTTTGGAGGAAGCCAGAGGAAGGTTCTGAAGTCGGGCTGCCTCCAGGCTAACCGAATCCAGTTTTCTCTTTACATTACCCAGAAAGGAAGCACAGCATACTCTTCTTCCACAGATGCCACAGCTTTCTGTGATAACTTGAGGCTCATCTCTTACCCCAATTTGTTGCATCTGAATCCTCATTTTGAATACTACCGCCAAGTCTTTCACCAGAGTTCTGAAATCCACCCTTTGTCTTGCCGTATAGTAAAAGGTGATCCGGTCGGTACCCAGAGGATATTTGGTGGTTACCAATTTCATGGGTAGGTGGTAATGGGAAATCTTTTCCAGAGCGACTTCAAAGGCTTTCTTCTCCAGTTCCGCTCTTTTTTCAAATTCCAACTTATCCTCAAGGGTGGCTCTCTTCAGGTATCTCGTCTGCGCTGGGGGAGTGTCTTGCTGGGTGAGGATAATGAATTTTACCCGACCTATCCCCATTCCCTCCCTTAGTTTGTATATGCACCAGTCTCCCTTCTGAAAATCCTGCCCCTTGGTAAAAAAGTAGGTGATCCTTCCTTCCGGGTAAGTTTCAACACCTACAAAGTTCACCTTTTTTCACCCCCCTTTTCGCCTTTCCCTCTCTTCGGTTATCAAAGACTCAATCTTTTAAGACCGGGGGAGATGTTGATTTTTTACTTTACCTGAAGCTGTGTAAAATCAGCAATGCGAGTGAATAGCTTCCCTATTCCATTGAGGAGGGAGAGGCGATTTTCCCTTAGGTTTTCTTCTTCACACATTACCAGAACTTTCTCAAAGAAATCATGGATGGGTTCCCTAAATCTAGAAAGCTTCTCATAAGCCTCTACATATTCTTGCTTATCCAGAAGGCTCTCTATTTCTCCTCTAAGCTTTATCCATAGCTCATAGAGCTCTTTTTCCTCTTTTTCCCTCAAGAGGTCCTCTCTCACCATCCCGGACACTCGTATCTTCCACTGCTGGGCTTGCTTGAGTATGTTGACTAATCTTACAATGGCAATAACTTCATCCTTAAATTCCCTTCTTTGGGAAATTTTTCCCAGAGCTTCTCCCCTTTTTACAGCATCAGTTATATCAGTAAAACCTATACTAAGTACTGCTTTAATTTCATGGGTTCCTATTCCCTTCTCCTTGAGGATATTTCTTATTCTGATCTCGAAGAACTCCTTGATTTTTGGGATGATTTCTTTATCACTCTCAGTATAGAGCGCTAAAGTCTCCTCCAGGAAATAGTCCAGGTCAATTCGCCATCGGCGTTCCAGAATGATTTCCACTATTCCCTGCAAGTCTCGGCGAAGACCCCAGGGATCCTCGGATCCGGAGGGGATAAATCCTGCCCAGAAGGAGCCTACCACTGTGTCCATCTTGTCAGCCAAAGCCAGAATGGCTCCTTCCAGCGTTTCAGGCAGCTTATCATTGCTGAAGCGGGGGAGTCTGTGTTCCGAGATGGCCTTGGCCACTCGGGCATCTTTTCCTGAACGAAGAGCGTATTCTCCTCCCATAGTTCCCTGGAGGGAGGGAAATTCTTTGACCATCTGGGTCACCAGGTCGGCTTTACATAGATTAGCTGCCTCTATTACTCTATTCCAAAGTTTAACATCTTTATTCTCTACTACTTGGCTGAGGATTTTCTGCGAGAGGTCGTGCAATCTCACAGTTTTGTCATAGTAGCTGCCCAATTTCTCCTGTACCACAATTCCTTTAAGCTGAAGAACTCTATCCTCCAGGTTTTTTTTTGTATCCTCGGAGAAGAAGAACTTAGCATCTGCCAGGCGGGCATTGAGAACCCTTCGGTTTCCCTCTATCACCTCCTCCAGATACTCCTTATTTCCTTCCCTTACCCCGGCAAAGTAGGGAAGAATTCTATCCCCATCTGCTAGGGAGAAATGTTTCTGCTGGTCTCTGAGGCACGCTCTCAGTACAGGGACGGGAAGGGACAAAAATTGGGGATCAAACTCTCCCAGGAAAAGAGTGGGATACTCTACCAGATAAACCATTTCCTCCAGAAGCTCCTCATCAAGCAGTATTTTTGCCTGGGGATGATTCTCTCTCAAAGGCATAATTATCTCCTCAAGCTGCTCCAGAATAAGCTTCCTTCGCTCTTCCGGACTTACGATAACGTACCTTTTTTTCAACTGAGAAAAATATTCCCTGGGGTTTCTAATAGAAAAGGTAGAGGGGGAGAGGTAGGGATGTCCCTTGGTCTTTCGGTCGGAGGAGATACCCGCTAGCTCAAAGTTCACCACCTCTTCTACAAAAAGTGCCAGAAGAGAGCGGATAGGCCTTCCAAAGGAAAAATCTATCTGACCCCACCTCATTGACTTAGGAAAGCTCAAAGATGTAATGAGCTGAACCAAAAGGTAAGGAAGGATCTTTTCCGTCTTTTCTCCCTTGATTTTTCTCTTAAGATAAACGTAATCTCCCTTGGTTAATTTTTCGATCCCTAGATCTTCCTTCTTGGCTCCCTTAGCTTT
>SOJT01000171.1 GCA_004376485.1 Candidatus Aerophobota bacterium
GTAAGGATAGTGGTAATATGTTCCGCTGTCGGCCTTCCTGGACGCAGTCCCGGTATGAAACCTCCATATCGACGCATATTATCAGCTACTTCTACTGGATTAAAGACCACTGCCGTATAAAAGAAGGTAAAGAAGATCACTGCCAGGGCATACAATACATAGTAAAGCAGAGCACCAGGGCTTAGCCAGCCGGCAATTTCCTGAGTAATGGGATGGGGAATAAACCGGGCCAGAGTACTGGGAAGCAGGAGGACAGATATAGCAAAGATTATAGCAATCACTCCCACTCCTCCTATACGTATAGGAAGATAGGTGCTCTGGCCCCCGTAGACTTTCCTTCCCACAATCCTTCGGGCATAACGAATAGGAACTCTTCTTTCTGCCCGGTAAATGAGCACCACGGCTGCGGTAACAAAAACCGCAATGATAGCAAAAAGCAAAAGCAGAAAGGGGGTTAGCTGTCCTGTTCGGGTTATCTTAATTACATTCCCCATAGCCGGACGTATTTGCGCCACTATCCCAGCAAAGATAATCATGGAGATTCCGTTACCTATTCCCATTTCCGTAATCTTCTCCCCCAACCACATTATGAAGATAGTTCCTGTGGTCATAGTAATCACAGCCGGAAGAATGAAACCTACTCCCTGAGTGCTGACAAAGGCTCCTCCTTCCATATTTTGAATCCAAAAGGTGAGTGCCACCCCTTGAACAGCTGCAATAGGTAAGGCGCCGAAGCGGGCGTACTGGGTGATCTTTCTCCTTCCCTCTTCTCCCTGTCGGCCGAGTTGCTCCAAGCGGGGAATGGCCACAGTTAAAAGCTGCATAATGATAGAAGCACTAATATATGGCATTATTCCCAAAGCAAAGATAGACATACGCTGCAGGGCTCCTCCAGCAAAGATATTCATCAGACCGAAAGCTCCGGTCTGAAAGATGGGAGTACGGGCTAGAGCGCCTACATCTACCCCGGGAATGGGTATGAAGGAACCCACTCTGAAGACCAAGAACATTGCCAGGGTAAAGAGAATTCTGTGCCGAAGTTCTTGAATCCGAAAGATGTTCTGGAATTTATCCCACATCAGATGACCTCTGCTTTACCTTTAGCTTCTTCTATTTTCCTTCGGGCATCCCTGGAAAAACCATGTGCTTTAACCTTTAGGGAGTGATTTAGCTCCCCTGTACCCAAGATCTTGATTTTTCTCCTGCTGCTCACCAGGCCGGCCTTTCTCATAACTTCAGGATCTACTTCGCTACCGCCCTTAAATATATTTAACCTTTCCACATTTACCGTCAGCGGTTTTTCTCTTCGAGGTGGATGAAATCCTCTTTTGGGAATTCGTCTGACCAAGGGCATCTGGCCACCTTCAAACCATTTGTGTATCTTACTGTGGGCTTTTTGACCTTTATGCCCCCGGGTTGAGGTTCCCCCATGCCCTGAGCTAGAACCCCGGCCTACTCTCTTTTTCTTATGCGTAGCCCCAGGATGAGGTTTAAGAAGATCAGTGTCCATTATTTCTTACCTTTTTCCCCGGAATTGGAAAACCTTGCTGGGATCCTTCAGTTCCTTAAGACCTTCTAGTGTTGCCTTAGCTACATTGAGGGAGTTATCACTTCCCAGGGACTTGGTCAAAATATCTCTTATGCCTGCCAGTTCTGTTATAGCTCTAACTGCCTCTCCAGCGACTACTCCGGTCCCAGAGGAAGCCGGCTTAAGGAGAACCCTTGATGCTCCATATTTCCCCACCACCTGGTGAGGGATAGTGGTACCTTTCAGGGGAATTTGTACCATTTCTCTTTCTGCCTTTCTTCTTCCTTTGCTTATAGCTTCAACCAGTTCCTTAGCTTTTCCTAATCCTATTCCTATACATCCTTTACGGTTGCCCACCACTACTAATGCATTGAAACCTATCCTTCGGCCTCCTTTGGCAACCGTGAATACCCTTCTTACTCTAATAAGCCTTTCTTCTAACTCACCCCTGTCTTCCTTTGTCTCGTGACTATTTCGAGTTTTGCTCAACATCCTTCTCTCTTCCCCCCTCTTGGTTAGGTAAGTCTCGTGACAACTGGTCTCCCCACTGTTAGTAGTTTTGGACTTTAAAACATAATTCCTTGCCTACGCAGCACCTCAACTATTGTTTTTATCCGCCCATGATAGGGGTAACCACTTCTATCAAAAACTAATTGCTTTATTCCTTTGTTCTTTAGCTCACCTGCTAATCTCTCTCCTAAATCCTCGGCAGCCTTCAGACTCTTAGCACAGAACCCTTTCCTTCCAGGGCTCTTTACTGAGGAGACAAAGGCCAATGTTTTCCCCTCTACATCATTGATGAGCTGAGCATAAATATATCGATTGCTTTTATAAAGGGAAAGTCTCGGTTTATCTTCTATTCCGAAAATTCTCTTTCTAACCCTTCGCCTTCGCTTCTGCCTGGCTAAACTTTTATCCATCCCGCTTCCCATTCTAACTATTCCTTTGTCCCCAAAGCAGCCTTTCCTACCTTCCGTCTTATCACTTCTCCCCTGTACCTTATCCCCTTTCCCTTATAAGGCTCCGGCTTCTTAAAGGCTCTGATCTGGGCAGTCACCTCTCCCACTTTTTGTTTATCACAGCCATAGACCCTTATAGCGTTGGCATTGGTAACCTCTACCTCTACATCCTTGGGGGGGGTATATCTCACTAGATGGGAGTAGCCTAAACTCAGGACGAGGGTACTATCTTCGAGACTAGCTCGGTAGCCCATTCCCACAATTTCAAGATATTTCTCAAATCCCTCAGAAACACCTTTTACCATATTAAAAATGAGGCTCCGGACAGTTCCGTGAGTCGACCTGGCTTGTCTATCATCACCCCCTCTTTTAACCAGAATCTGGCTCTCCCTGAGAACTACCTCACATAAAGAGGGTACCTCCAACTCCAAATCACCTCTAGGGCCTTTAATCAGTACCTTGTTTCTGTTTATCTCAACCTTGACCCCTTCGGGAACCAAGATAGGTTTTCTTCCTACTCTGGACATAATAACTCCTACTTTCTCAGCTAGATCCCCTGGCTTGCCTCCGAGCTAAGCATAT
>SOJT01000207.1 GCA_004376485.1 Candidatus Aerophobota bacterium
AATTGGAGTTATAGCGAGATCACCTATTGATTAGCCATGTCTTTGTACCTCAGCAATGCACTGCTCAAATACGGACAGCACTGTTTCCACCTCCTCGTCGCTTATTACCAGAGGAGGTTTGATTTTTACTACGTTTCCCAGCCCTCCATATTTAGATATGCCGAACATGACACCTCTTTTAAGAGCAAGTCTCACTACCTCGCTAGCCTCTTTAACAGCAGGTTCCTTACTATCTCTATCCTTAACTAGCTCTATTCCTATAGCAAGACCTGGACCTCTAACATCCCCGATAATCTGGTAATTCTTCTGGAGATTCCTCAGATGGTGTATAATATGCTGATTTAACCTGTTGCACCTTTCCAGAAGCTGCCCCTCTTGGAGAACCTCAATGGTAGCCAGAGCGGCTACCAGCGAAAGAGGAAAATGAGCAAAGGTGAAAGCATTCTCTCCCGCATCAAACACCTTCAAGTTGTCCCTTGTCATTATCCCAGCTAGGGGCAGTCCTCCTGCAACCGCTTTGCCAAAAACCAAAATATCAGGAACAACTTGGTAAAGCTCGGCGGCGAACATCTTTCCTACTCTTCCAAAAGCAGTCTGGATCTCATCCCAGATGAGAAGAATATCCTGGCGATCACAGATCTCTCTCACCTTGCGGTGAAACTCAGAGGGAAAGGAAATCTGTCCTCCATTGCCCTGAACCGGTTCCATCATTAGCGCAACTACCCCACCATCTCTATGTTTCTCAATTGTCTCTTCAATAAATCGGGCACACTCGAGATTGCAGCTGGGATAGTGAAGATTGAATTTGCAGCGATAGCAGTAAGCCTCTGGCACCTTGATTACATTTTCCTTAAAGTAAGAGAAAGGAGTTTCCGGATCGGTCCAGGAGGCAGCCATAGTAAGAAGATTTCTCCCATGATAGCCATGCTCAAACACGACAAAATACTTGCATCCGGGCCGATTTTTCATAGCAAGTTTCATAGCACTTTCTGAAGCAAGAGAACCCTCCAGACAGAAGTTAACTCGACTAAGAGTATCAGGAGCAATCTCGGCAAGTTTTCGCGTAAGAAGAAGAAGAGGGATACTGTCCAAATTATAGACGACGTGGGTGGTCTCTTCCAATTGCCTTCTCACCGCCTCTATTACCCGCGGATGATTAGCTCCAATGTTGAGGACGAAGGCTTGTGAGGTGCAATCGATGTACTCTCTTCCCTCACTATCCCTGAGTTTAGCACCTTTCGCTCCAATAATTATTATCCCCGGACGTCCTCCCCAACCGTCCAGCAGAGCCCGACGACCTTCAAGGATTTCATCAAACGTGATTTTATTGAACATTAAAGATACCTCCTTATTCGGTATTTCTAGCAGTCCTCTGGTAGGGCTTCTGGCAAGGCCCCCTTCCCAAAGAAGAAACGAACAGAGAAATCACTGCCACCCCCTCTAGCGTTAAGGCGATTGAAAAGATTCTTTCCCCTGCCGAAACTGGCGCTAATATTAGCTCTCAGCTTGCTTTCTGATTCCCGCTATTCGAAAAGGCTAAAGACAGAGGATCGAGAGGAAAAATAGGCCGCGGTATCTTCTTGTAGGACCTTTTACAATAATCCCAATTCGCCAAGCCCGGACTATTGAAGAATATCGTTTCTTTGGCGATTGATTTATAACTAACCAGGTTAAGAAGACCATCTTTAAGGACAATGATTTTCCTATCCTTGGGTTCAATATTCAAACTACCAAGCATAGCAGGATCATGAATTGACGCACGCTTGGAAGTTATTACCACTTCTATCCCCTTCACGTCGAGAACAGCGGTGGGCCCCATATCTATTTGCTTTTCTGTAAACTGAAAATCTTGTCCCCAATATTTACCCTGGGAGATCGCTTTTACAGTGCCGGTAACTACAATTGGTCTAGCATTTATCCAGTCTATCTTGCCACCAAGGCTGACCGTTAACTGACCGCCTACTTCGGCTTCGATACATTCATCAACTGCCTTTGGGTCTACTATAACTGCTATGACTGCATTTTTGACACCCTTTTTTATGAAACTATGAAGGAAAAAGGGGACGTCACCTCCTCCCCCCGACCAAAAGCAATCTCCTGTATCAACAAAAAGTATAGGTCCACCCGATGTGGCAAGAGTCTGGTTGATTCCTTCACTAACGGTGAGGGTCTTCAAGGCAAATTCATTCCGTAGATCCCACATCAATTGAGCAAAGCTGTTGGCCTCAAATTCCGCTAGTTGGCTGTCCTGTTTGGTCACTACAATGACACAGGGACCAACTTCTTTAATATCTGCCAGTGAGTAGCCAATGAAAAACGAGGCTGATAGAATTCCCTCTCTTTTTTCAAGCTCTTTGATTCTTTCTACTAGCCTTGATCTAGCTTCAACAGAGGATTCTCCCGGCAATAATGCAGGTAGTTTTCTCATTTTCATTACAGGCTTAACTTTATTTTTGATAAGAAAACTCATTATCTTAGCAGCTTGTTGTCCCACTTCTCCCTGATCAACGTGAGGATGAGTTCTGTATCCAATCAAAAAATCGGCATTTTCCACCATTTTCCTAGACACATTAGCATGGTGATCTAGAGTAGCCCCTATGGGAACAGTATTGCCCACAATCTCTCTGGTTCTGTGAAGAAGATACCCTTCCGGATCATCCAAATCCTCAGTTACCATGGCACCATGAAGAACCAATAGAACTCCCTCTATTTGCCCTCTTATCTTCTGTATTCTCTGCAATAAGTTTCGCTCCAAAAACTTGAAAGTTGTTGTGGTAACCGGTCCCGAAGGTATCGCTGAAGCAGAGACTGTAGGAATAATTTCTATATGTCTGTTTTCTGTAATCTCAAAAATACCCCTCATTTCGGTGTTTTTTCTTCCTCGATGGTAGTCTATGATGTGATTATCCAATAAAAGCTCATACTCCTGGAAGCATTTTAGATCCGTCTTTATGGGAGAAAAAGTGTTTGATTCGTGCCAGATACTTCCCACTGCCACTCGCATACTCTCGCTCCTTTTTCCCTGACAATTTACTCTCATCTTA
>SOJT01000082.1 GCA_004376485.1 Candidatus Aerophobota bacterium
GCATAAGGACAAATTCCCCCGGTATCAGCCAACCGGCAATCTCCACATTGAAGACATCTTTCCTCACCTGGCCAGACTCCCGGGAATCCACCCATATATATGGTATTATCCGCCGGTCGAACAGGGATATCCACCATATTAGCCACTGCCTGAACCCCGATACCGCAGGAGGAAACAAGAACAGAGTCAGATGATTTAAGCTCTTTTATATATCGGTTAAGACGCATGCCAATGAGCACCTTGTTACACACATAATCGATGAGAAGAGCAGCGGTTACTTTCTTCCCCGTTTCTCTCAGTTTATCCTTGACCTCTTTTAACCCCTCCGGGCCTCCTGTCCTACAGGCATCTGAACACCCCCCACAGGCTATGAGAAAAACATTTTTTTCCTCTTCCAGGAAAGAGAGAACTTCCTCCCAGTTCTTTCTCTCTGAAACAATCATTGGTGAGCCTCCTCTTTAGCTTATTCTAAACTGCTCTAATTCTCTCCCCTTAGGAGTAACAAAGTGCACTGCACAGGCTAGACAGGGATCGAAAGAGCGAATAATTCGCACAACTTCCAGGGGATTTCGGCTATCTTTTACCTTGATTCCCGCAAGAGCCTTTTCCATAGGACCGGCCTGATTGGAATCATCCCGGGGTGAGGCATTCCAGGTGGTAGGCACCACCAGTTGATAGTTGTCAATAACTCCTCCTTTTATCCTGATCCAGTGGCCCAGAGATCCTCGGGGTGCCTCGGTCAACCCCATACCTTCAGCCTCACCGGGGAGCTCATACGGGACATATATCGGCTCTCCAGGCTTTAGCTGAACAACCCATTCAGCCATAGCGTCAGCAACCAGCTTGGTATCCAGAGCTCTAGCCAGATGACGTCCCAGGCAGGACAAAAGATTAGGAAATTTCAATTTCATTCTGGAGAGAGTCCCCTCCACTAAATCCCGAACAAGAGGATCACCCGAGGAGTATCCCACCACCAGCCGAGCCAGAGGCCCCACCTCACAGGGCTCTCCATGGTAGCGAGGGGCTTTTATCCAGGAATAGCCCCGGGATTTATTTTCACTGGGAGAGGTGTCTCCACAGGAGGGATGCCGACCAGTCGTCTCATCTTCGTACCAGCTATTCTTTACCTGCTCAGTAATCCTGTTCGGTTCCAGACCCCTGAAGTTCAAAGCAGGATCAGCTAATCCCTGTTTGTAAAGACGGCTTCGTTTAGTCTGATCAGTCGGATCTCGGTCCAGATTGAAAGCTCCGTAGGAAAGAAAATGATACCCGCTAGCCCCCATCTCCAGATAGTCTCCATATTTCTCCGTTATCCTCATTACATCGCTAAGATAAACATTATCGATAAACTGTCTGATTTCATTAACCCTCCACAGGAAGGCGGTGATTTTATCTACGGTAGGTCTTTCTGTAACTCCTCCTGCCACCATACCCACATTATGGGGCATTTTCCCTCCAAAGATGGCCAGCATCTCATGCGCCTTTCGCCTCACCTCTAAAGCGAGGAGATAATGAGAAGCAACCTCCTCATTAGCCTTATCATCCAGGCGGTAGTCCCCCTCGTATCGGGGAAGGAAAGGAGAAGAATTTCCACCAGCCAGAAATTCTCTTAACCCCTTCAATCTCACATCTTCGCCTTCGTACCTCGCCAAACGGGTAAAATCCACAAAGTCAAGGGCAGCCAGATGATAAAAGTGGAGAATATTAGACTGAAGAAAATTGGAACCCAGGATGAGATTGCGAATGATCCTGGCATTGGAAGGAATCTTGTCCTCAAGATCGAAGGCCTGGTCCAGGGCAAAAACCGAGGCGGTGGCATGAGCGATGGGGCAAACCCCGCAGACCCTCTGAGTTATTTGAGAGGCATCTCTGGGATCCCTCCCCTTAAGGATTATTTCAAATCCCCGGAAAAGTGTACCCGAGGTTCTAGCTTCTTTCACCTTCCCCCCATCCAGCGTGACTTCCACTTTAAGGTGACCTTCTATCCGGGTAACAGGATCTATAATGACTTTTTCCATTTTCGTCTCCTAGAATCTATTTCAGGGGTGGCTTTAATTTTTCCCAATCACTAATCTTTTTGTAAAAAGGCCCTGTTATATCAGGAAAGGAGGGCTCTGTACATCCCAGGCAGGGAGAACCCGCCCCAATAACCCAGTTGACACCACCATTCCAGTGCCGAAGAGAACAGTCGGCATAGGTAAAGGGACCTTTGCATCCCAGCTCATATAGGCACCCTTCCTCACCTAATTGGCGAGCGAATTTGCCTTCATCGAAATAGGGACGGCGGGGACAGTTCTCGTGAATGAGCTGTCCATAAAAAATCTTGGGTCGATTGAGCTCATCTAGATCATCCGAACTCATCAGACCGTAAAGTAGAATATGAGCTACCGTTCCTACAAACCAATCCGGATGTGGAGGACATCCAGGAATATTAATAACCGGAACGCCAATTTTTTCTTCCTCCACCACATCTTTTGCCCCTTTGCATCCTGTAGGATTAGGCCGTGCAGCAGGAATGCCCCCAAAGGTGGCACAATCTCCCAGGGCAATGATGGCCAGTGATCCCCGGGCAAGATCAACAAAGCGAGAAAGAATAGTAACCGGCTCTCCCTTTTTCTCTCCCACAGTGCCAAAGACTCCTCCTCTTGCTGTGGGAATACCGCCCTCCATCACCAGAATGTAGCTACCTTCTTTCTTTTCTCGAGTGTCCAACATCACCTCAATAGATACTTCACCGCTGGCCGCCATGAGAGTGGGATGAAAAACAAGCTGCAAGAAACTGCCTGGAACCACTTCGTCCAGAAGAAGATTCTTGATAGAGGGACTGACGGAATTCATAATGGATACAGAACATCCTGTACAGCCTGCTCCCTGCAGCCAGATAACTGGTTGGCGCTTAGCCTCCATTCTGAGCCTCCTTCCTCTGAATATCTTTTTTCGAAATCCTAGAACTTCTTGCTCCCCTGCCTCAAATTGTCATCCGTCATTGAGAAGCACTCTTGA
>SOJT01000160.1 GCA_004376485.1 Candidatus Aerophobota bacterium
TGCTGAGGCAAGGGTTGATCAGCCAAAAAGATTTGGAAAAGGCCGAGGAATATCAAAGGGAAAATGGGGGGACCCTTTCCGAAGTTTTAGTAGAACTGAAGTTGGTAAAAGAGGAACAGGTGGTCATAGGTTTAGCTGAGCAGCTAGGGATTCCCCATATGAAACTCAGTCACTATATCCTGGACCCCAAAGTAATGGAAATTATTCCCGCAAGAGTGGTGAGGAAAGAAAAAGTGGTTCCTCTTTCTCGATCTGGTAATACTCTTACCGTTGCTACCGCTGATCCCTTAAATGTATTGATGATTGATAACTTGAGAGCCATCACCCGATGCAATATCCAGACCATTGTTTCTACACCCTCTGAAATTAATGAGGTTATTGGAGACTACTATTCCACCATGGCCACTGGAAGTCTGGCCGAATTGGTTGAAGAATCCAAGAGCGAGGACTCGGTAGAAGTAGTAAAAGACGCTGAGTCCGTTAACCTGGATAAGTTAATAAGAGAAGCAGGGGAAGCCCCTATTATCAGATTAGTTAATCTAATCCTATCCAGGGCTATAAAAGAGCAAGCCAGTGATGTTCATATCGAGCCTTTTGAGAGAAAAGTTCAGGTAAGATACCGAATCGATGGAATATTGTCTCCTATCACCACCCTTCCTAAGAAGGTACAAAATGCTGTTGTCTCCCGGATCAAGATTGTCTCTGAGTTGGATATCGCCGAGCGTCGACTCCCCCAGGATGGAAGATTCAGGGTTAAAGCCCGCCAGAGAGATATTGATTTTCGAGTTTCCACCATCCCCACCAGATTTGGAGAGAAGGTGGTGCTCAGGCTCCTCGACAAGGCTCAACTGATGGGACTTACCATTGACAAATTGGGACTGGAGGAAAACATTTTGGAGAAATACCACAAAGCCATCAGCCAACCTTATGGAATGATCGTTCTTACCGGACCTACCAGTTGTGGAAAATCAACCACTTTGTATGCTGCTCTAAGAGCCCTCAACAGCCCGGACAAGAACATCCTTACCGTTGAGGATCCGGTGGAATATGAGGCGGAGGGAATCAATCAGATTCAGGTGCACGAGGACATCGGACTCACCTTTGCCAGGACCCTCAGGTCCTTCCTCCGTCAGGACCCTGATATCATTATGCTGGGGGAGATGAGGGATCTGGAGACAGCAGATATAGGTATCAAAGCTGCCCTTACCGGCCATCTTCTGTTCACTACTCTTCATACCAATGACGCTCCGGGGGCTGTGGCAAGATTGCTCAATATGGAGGTGGAACCTTTCCTGGTATCCGGTGCTCTCCTTTTTGTGGGAGCTCAAAGACTTATGCGTAAGGTATGCAAGGAGTGCGCCCTCCCCTACGAACCCTCACCCAAATTGTTGAAGGAAATAGGATTGGTGGAGAAGGTAGAAAAAGGAGCAGTATTTTACAAGGCCAAAGGCTGCAGCATCTGCAATAAGACAGGTTACAGGGGAAGAATGGCTGTTATGGAGGCTCTGGAGATTGATGATGATATCCGGGAACTCATTATGAGAAAAGCCCCGGATGTTGAAATCAGAAAAGTTGCTATTTCTAATGGTATGATTCCTCTAAAGGAAAATGCTCTTAAAAAGGTTATTCGGGGAGATAGCACCCTGGAAGAGTTAGCTAGAGTGGCAGGGGTCCTCTAGGGAGAGTTGTTTCTATAAATGTCTTTTAAGAGAAGAAGCTTCCAGGGTTATCTTTAAGGAAAAGAAGTGGCTGCCTACTATTATCTGGCGAGAACCCGGCAAGGAGAAAGAATAAAGGGTATGGTGGAAGCAGAAAGTGAAGCAGCTGCGGCCAGTCAACTAAGACCTCGAGGACTGGTAGTTATCTCCATTAAGAAAGACAGTTTTTTTAGCTTTGTTCGGCAAGCATCGCTCACCTGCCTGAAGATTCTCCAGCCGCGAGTCAAGAGTAAGGATGTCATCATTTTTACCCGTCAGTTCGCTACCCTCATCAGTACGGGAATTCCCATAGTCCAGGCTCTTGGTATTTTGATTGAACAGACTACTAATACTACTCTCAAGGATATACTCAATGAGGTAAGAAAGGATGTGGAAGCAGGGATGGCGTTGTCAACAGCCCTCACCAAGCACCCCAAGATTTTTCCTCCTCTTTTCACCAATATGATAAAAGCAGGGGAAATGGGAGGAATCCTGGAGGCAATCCTGACCAGGTTGGCGGGCTATCTTGAATATGCAGATACTATAAAACAGCGAATGAAGACAGCTTTGCGTTATCCTATCTTCGTTATGTTTATGGCGGGGGGACTTACCGTGGCTGCTCTATTTTTCATTCTACCCGAAATGGAAGTTCTTTTTGCTGAGGCCTTTCAAGCTGAACTTCCTGCCCTCACTCAATTTATGCTTGATCTATCAGATTTTGCTAGAGAAAAATTTTACCTCCTCATCCTGATCATACTGCTTTTAGGAATTGGTTATTACCTCACCAAAAGATCCTCCAGGGGAGGAGACTTCCTGGACAGGCTAAAATTGAAGATCCCCATATTGGGCAAGCTCTTTCATAAAATTGCCCTATCCAGATTCTCTCGAACTTTGGCCATCCTTTCTAACTCTGGAGTTCCCATTCTAGATGCTCTGGATATGACAGGGAAGGCAGCCGAGAATAGAATTGTTCAAAAGGCAACGGAAGAGGCAAAAAACTCTCTAAGAGAGGGGGAGACCATTGCCGGTCCCCTTAGAAGATCTCCTGTCTTTCCTCCTATGGTGGTAAATATGGTTGCCATTGGTGAGGAGACAGGGGCCCTGGATGAGATGCTCAACAAGGTAGCCGATTTCTACGATCAGGAGGTAGAGGCCATTGTGAACTCTTTAGCCAGCCTTATTGAGCCCCTTTTAATAGTATTCTTAGGGGCTACCGTGGGAATAATTGCTGTGGCTATGTATCTACCCTATTTCAGCATGTTTGAGTATATCGGAGGGTAAGAAGGAAGGAATCTC
>SOJT01000191.1 GCA_004376485.1 Candidatus Aerophobota bacterium
AAGGCTCATCCTCTATCTCCCGGGCAATCTGAATCATAGCAGAGATAAAAGAATCCAGAGTCTCTTTAGACTCGGTTTCTGTGGGCTCAATCATTAGAGCTTCCTCAACAATGAGAGGAAAATAAATAGTAGGAGGATGGAAGTCTAAATCTAAAAGACGCTTGGCAATATCCAGGGCCCTCACTCCTTTTTCTTTCTTATCCTTAGCCGAAAGCACAAATTCATGCATACAGGTTCGATCAAAGGGGAGCTGGTAGTATTTTTTAAGTTTTTCTTTCAGATAATTAGCATTTAAAACAGCGCTCTCACTCACCTCCCTTAGGCCTTCCCTTCCCAATGTTCTTATGTAACAGTAGGCTTTTAGGATTACAGCGATATTTCCATAGAATGATCTCATCCTGCCAATGGATTTGGGCCGATCATAATCCAGGTAATATCCATCCTTATTTTTTCCCACCAGAGGCAGAGGAAGATAGGGAGAAAGTTCATCACTCGCTCCTACCGGCCCTGATCCAGGACCTCCTCCCCCATGGGGAGCGGAAAAAGTCTTATGAAGATTAAAATGCATTATATCCACTCCGAAATCAGCCGGTCTGGTTATTCCAAGGAAAGCATTGAGATTAGCTCCGTCCAGGTAAAGGAACCCTCCGTACCTGTGCACAATTTGGGAAACTTTGAGAATTTCCCTCTCAAAAAGACCCAAAGTATTGGGGACGGTAATCATAAGACAGACTGCCCTGGGGCTCATTTTATGAGAAAGATCCCTAAGATCTATCTCACCCACATTATTTGATTTTACCGTTATCACCTGGAAATTGGCAAGATGAGAGCTGGCCGGATTTGTCCCGTGGGCAGAATCTGGAACAAGCACTTTATCCCTGACTTCATTCTTCTCCTCATAATAAGTCTTCATCATCAAAAGACTGGTGAGCTCACCATGAGCTCCAGCAGATGGCTGGAGGGACACTTTCGACATTCCAGAAATCTCTTGCAAAAGTTTTGCCGTTTGGTAAAGAAGATGAAGCATGCCCTGGATAGTATCTTGATCCTGATAAGGGTGAAGTCCGCTAAAGCCGGGAAGGGCAGCTAAGGATTCATTTATCTTGGGGTTATATTTCATAGTGCAGGATCCCAGAGGATAAAAATGGGAATCTACCCCCATATTTTTCTGAGATAATCTGGTAAAGTGCCGTACCAGATCCGGCTCACTTAGCTGGGGCAAGGAGAGAGCTCTTCTTCGTAGGTACTTTTCAGGGATCAGTTTCCTTAACCTTCTCCCTGCTACTCTGTGTTTGGTGAGGAAACAGGCTCTTCTTCCCCTTTTGCTTTTCTCAAAAATTAAGGCCTCGCTCATTTCACGTTTTCCAAGATAAAGATTAGCTCATCTATTTCTTTTTTAGTTCGCTTCTCGGTGGTGCAAAAAAGAAGGGAGTTATTGAGTTCCGGGTAGAATCTGCCTAGATCCAGCCCTCCAATTATTTCATTTTCAAGAAGGATCTTATTAATCTCTTTTGGAGGACGGGGGCACTTTACCACAAATTCCTTAAAGAATGAAGAGCTAAAGGGAAGGGAGAAACCAGGGATTTTTTTTACCCTTTCCATAAGATAGTGCGAGTTTTCCAGACAAAGACCGGCCACCTCCCTCAAGCCCTCCTCACTCAGGCAGGATAGATATATAGCAGCTCTTAGGGCATTTAAAGCCTGATTGGTGCAGATATTTGAAGTTGCCCTCTCACGCCGAATATGTTGCTCCCTAGTCTGCAAGGTCAAGACAAAACCCCTTCTCCCCTCTTTATCAGAAGTTTCTCCTATGAGCCTACCAGGCATTTTGCGCAAGAACTCCCTTTTGGTAGTGAAAATCCCCAAACACCCTCCCCCAAAATAGATAGGATTGCCCAGAGCCTGACCTTCGGCCACAGCAATATCAGCATTGAACTCTCCCGGAGGGGTGAGTAAACCCAGGGAAACAGGATCAACACAGACAACATATAAGGAGCCAAACCTATGAGTAATTTTCTCCAACTCTCGCACATCTTCCATATACCCTAAGAAATTGGGACTTTGAATAACCACACACGAGGTTCCATCATCTATATTATCCTCTAATTCCTGTAGATCAGTAATCCCATCCTTATAACCTATTTCTATTAAGTTCATTCCCATAGCTTTGCTATAAGTTAATATAACCTGGCGAAATTCAGGATGAACCGTCCTGGCCACCAGAACCTTTTTCCTCTGCGTAATAGCATGAGCCATAACAATTGCCTCTGCCAGGGCAGTTGCTCCATCATAGAGGGAGGCATTGGATACCTCCATTTGAAATAGATTACATATGAGGCTTTGATACTCATAAAATACCTGTAGAATCCCCTGGCTGGCTTCAGGTTGATAAGGAGTGTAGGAAGTGTAGAACTCTGAGCGGCTGGCTAAATGATCCACTACACCAGGAACAAAGTGGTCATAGGCCCCTCCTCCCAGGAAGCACGTATACTCATCTGTACCTGCATTTTCCTGGGAAAGTTTTCTCATCAGATGAGCTAACTCTATTTCAGAGATCTGGGCAGGAATATCAAGATAGCGGGTAAGACGGACCTTCTGAGGGATAGGCTCAAGGAGCTCCTCTGCAGATTTAACACCAATTTCCTTAAGCATTTCTCTACGATCTTCCCTGGTATGGGGAATATAAGGAATAGCCATTCTTGTATCTCCCTAAGACAGGTTTTACTGTATAGCCTTTCCCTTTTGGTCTATTTTTCCTTCTCAAGGAAGTGCTCATACTCATCAGCACTGAGAAGCTTGTCTAGCTCCTCAGGCTTGGTCAGTTTGATTTTGACCAGCCATGCTGCTCCATAAGGATCCGAGTTTACCAGTCCTGGATTATTGGATAATTCTTCATTTATCTCCATAATCTTTCCACTCACCGGAGCATAAATGTCAAAAGCTGCCTTCACTGACTCAATAACTGCAAA
>SOJT01000077.1 GCA_004376485.1 Candidatus Aerophobota bacterium
GTCTTTCCCGCCGTCCCGCGATTCTCTTGACAAAAAAATAACGGACTGTATAATTGCTGCCTGAGTCTCGAGCAGAGCATGCGAATACAGAGAATAGTGTATGAAGATGGAGAACTGACCATTTCCAAGTCTAGCGTCCGCTTCTTTATGCCATGTCCTTTGAATCCTTCCATGCTACTTACCGTGTAAGATCTTATAAAAAGACCTCGGATAAGAGACCCAAATAAATACTATAGTTTTTGGTAATGCTCGAAAACAAAGGAGGAAATAATGAGCAAAACCCTGTACGTAGGAAATCTACCGTACACAATGACGGCAGAGGAGCTGAAGGATCTCTTCAGTGAATACGAGAGTGTTGAGGATGCCAAAGTCATCACGGATCGCGACTCAGGTCGCTCCCGAGGATTTGGCTTTGTAGACTTCAGTTCCGATAAAGACGCCGAAAAAGCGATCAAGGCTCTCAATGGACATTCTCTCGGGGATAGAGAAATTGTGGTCAATGAAGCACGCCCCAGGGGAGATCGGGACTCTGGAGGATCCTACCGATCCTCCAACAGGTGGTAGCAAGAACTACCTCGTACTCTGTAGTAGAATCTTTTGAAAGTCGCACAAAGGGGGCGAGTATCCTCAAGGATACCCGTCCCTCATTCTCTGAAGATATACCTTGCAAGTCCAACATAATCATCAAATTCTCTCGTGAAGTCAATGATAAAGATGCCTCTTTTACTCCTTAGAATAGCTCATTCATCATCAGGTTCTGGTTTGGGGAGGCTGGTTTTGGATATGTTCAAGAGGATTCCTACCGCGGTGAGGCAGATAAGAAGGGAGGAGCCTCCGTAGCTGATGAAGGGAAGGGTAGTTCCGGTGGTAGGAAGGATGACGGTGACCACGGCCATGTTAACAGCCGCCTGAAGGCAAATAATGGAGGTAAGACCAACCGCCAGAAGTTTTCCCAGTGCATCGGGTGCCCTTCTGGCAATCTTCAACCCTCGAAGAGCCATAGCGAAAAACAGTATAACGATGAGGGTGGTGCCAATGAAACCAAATTCTTCGCCAATGACAGCAAAGATGGAGTCAGTGTGTGGAGTAGGAAGATAGAAAAGCTTCTCCTGTCCTTTTCCCGGCCCCAGACCCCAGAGTCCCCCCGAACCTAGAGCAATTTTGAAGTGCAGAGGTTGAAAAGCCACACCCTGAGGATCCAGCTCCGGATGCAGAAAAGCCATTATTCTGTCCTTGCGGTAGCCTACCTCAAAAATGGAAAAGCAAAGGGGAACCAGAGCTAGAATCAGGGCATAGACCATATGGGAGATTCGGGCACCTCCGGCAAAAAGAAGAACAAAAGCAATCATGGCAATGATGATGGCGGAACCTAAATCCGGCTCCATAACTACCATAATGGAGATAGCCCCCAGGATAATGAAGTAGGGAAGGAATCCGTTAATGAAATTTTCCATCTTCTGCCTTTTTCTCACCAGGGACGAGGCAAGGTAAATAACCAGGCTCAGTTTGGCTATCTCGCTGGGTTGAAAATGAATAAACCCCAGTCCCATAAACCCTAAATTTATCCAGCGGTGGGCTCCCTTTGACCCACCTCCTAGGTGGGGTAGAAGAACTGCTGCCAGGAGTCCCAGGGTGAGCAAAAGCAAGGGTATGGCCAGTTTCTGGTACCTTTGATAATTGAACCTGGTCCCTATCCAGAGGAAAACCAGACCCAGAGCAGCCCATATTAGCTGACGCTTGATGAAGAAATAGGAGTCGCCTTTACGCAGGTAAGCATAAGCGCCGCTGGCACTAAAGAGAATGATGAGTCCTACGGCTAAAAGAGAAAGAGTAATAATGAGAAGAGAATAATCAATGTCAGTTTTGCTTTTCATATTCCTCCCTCAGCTTCTCTACCTCTCTTTTAAAGACTTCGCCTCTTTCTTCAAAGCTTTTGAACTCGTCAAAGCTGGTGCATCCTGGAGAAAGAAGAACAGAGTCTCCCGGCTCGGCGCTATTAAAAGCATATCTTACCGCACTGGGGAGCTCATCCGATTCTACCATGGGGCAGATACTGGAAAGCTCTTCTTCGATCTTTTCTTTGGCCTCACCAATGAGGATAATCTCCTTTACCTTCTCTTTGACGAGAGGGCCGAGGATGGAGAAGTTGGCTCCTTTGTCCCTTCCTCCCATGATCAAAATGACCGGCCCTCTTACTCCCTCTAAACATCTCTTTACCGCTCCTTCATTGGTAGCCTTGGAATCGTTGATGAACCGAACGCCCCTCACTCTTCCCACCGCCTCGGCTCGATGGGGAAGTCCTTTGAACTTTTCTAAAACATCCCGCATAACTTCGGGGCTCACCCGGTAAAGAGAGGATATGGCAACGGCAGAAAGAATATTCTCTAAATTATAGGAACCGGGGAACCTAATCCGGGATAAAGAGACGATTTCCTCTTCCCTCCCAAATCTGGCTATAATTCTACCCTTGCGAAGAAAAACTCCCAAATCCGGCTCGTTTTTCTGGCTGACAAAAACTCTCCTCGCCCTGCTCTTTTTGGCTAAAGGATAGACCAAGGGATCGTCTTTATTCAAAATGGTAAAGTCCTCTTTATTCTGGTTAAGAAAAATCCTACCCTTAAGATGAGCGTATTGGGTAAAGCTGTGGTGGCGATCAAGATGATCGGGGCTGATATTGAGAATACAGGAGATAAAGGGATGAAATTTTTCAATAGTTTCTAACTGGAAACTGCTGACTTCCACCACTATGATGGAGGATTTTTTTTGCGCTACCCCGGATAGGGAGGTTCCAATATTTCCTGCCACTTCAACATCTCCCCTGGCTCTCTTAAGAATCTGACCGGTAAGGAATGTAGTGGTAGTCTTACCATTGGTCCCGGTAATAGCTACCAGAGAGGTATCTTTAATGAAGCGGGAGGCGAGCTCCAGCTCCCCCATTATGGAAATACCTTTATCTTTAGCCCTCTGAAGAAGGAGGATATCCAGAGAGATGCCGGGAGAAGGGACAATTAGATCCTGGTGATCAAGAAGATGTAAGGAATGAGGACCCAGATGAACTTTTATCCCTCGTCCTTCCAGCTCTTTTGCCTTTACCTGCATCTCAGCGGTATCCTTTATCTCCCCCACCATAACCTTAGCCCCTTGTCTTTCTAAAAGATCTACCATCCCCATTCCGCTAATGCCCATACCCAGAACTAGAACCTTCTTATCTTTAAGCTTCATCTTCTCTTACCTACCAGAACACACTAAAAAGGCCTGCTCCAGCCAGAAAAAGACCCACCATCCAGAAGCGGGTAACAATGCTCCTCTCCCTCATTCCCTTAAGTTCATAATGGTGATGTAGAGGGCTCATTTTCCAGATCCTCTTGCCGGTAGTTTGAAAGGAGAGAACCTGCAGAAAGACGGACAGTGCCTCCACCACAAAGACTCCCCCGATAAGAATGAGGAGAATCTCCATCCTTACCAGAACGGCGGTAATGGCCAGAGCTCCCCCCAGGGCTAGAGCTCCAGTATCGCCGAGAAAAATCCGGGCGGGATGGCGGTTATACCAGAGAAATCCTGAAACCGCTCCTAAAAGGCAAGCCCAGAAAATCACCAGTTCCCTGGCCGCTGGAATGAAGGTTAGCTTTAAAGAATAAGAAAAACTTATGCTCCCCGCAAAATAAGCCAAAAGAGCATAGGCAAGACCCGCCCAGATAATGCATCCGGCTGCCAGCCCATCCAGGCCATCGCTAAGATTGACGCTGTTGGCAGTACCCACAATCACAGCCATCACCAGAGGAATATAGGCCCACCCAAAATTCAGAGTATAATGCGTAAAAGGGATACTGACCTGGGGTCTGAACTTCAGGATCCAGGTCAGATAAAGGGCAACTGCCCCGACCAGAAGAGACTGAATTCCTAGCCTGGAGAGAACCTTAAGACCCCGGGAGCTTTTCCTCAAAGCCTTGATGCGATCATCCCAAAAACCAATCAATCCCAGACAAAAAGTAACCAAAAGGGATATGAGGACAAACTGGTTGGTTGGATTAGCAAAGAGAAAGAGTCCAATGCCAAAGCTCATCAGGATAAAAATCCCCCCGGAGGTGGGGATGCCTTTTTTATCCTGATGAGCGGAAGGGCTGTAAGCGCGAACATGATCAACCAGACCAGCTTTGCGGAACTTTTCCAGACAGATCTTACCTATTCCTAAACTGAGAGCAAGAGAAACTATGGCCGCTGCCCCAGAGCGTAGGATTAAGGATGAAGTGAAGTAGGTGAACATAGCCTTATCCTTAACTTTTCCATAACTTCTTCCATCCTCATACCCCGGGAACCTTTAATGAGAAGACAGTCTCCTTCCCGAAGATAAGGAAGAAGTTCCTCTACTAACTCCTCCTTGTCATCAAAAGAGAAACAGTCATCAATTCCCCTCCTCCTGGCCTCCTCTGCCACTTCCCTGGCTGAATCCCCAAAGGTAAATACAGCATCCATACCCAGCCTGGCCAGATGCTGACCCACCTCCCTGTGAAAGAGAGAGGATTTCTCTCCCAGCTCCAGCATATCCCCTAGTATAGCTATTTTCCTTTTTCCTCTTGTGGTTTTGAAAAGATCCAGAGTTTCTCTCATGGAGTCCGGATTGGCATTGTATGAATCATCGACGATTCGAAAATCTCCCTGCATCTGGATCTGGAAATGATGAGGAAGAGGTTGAAATTCGGATAGGGCCTGTGCAATATCTTCCAGAGGGACCTTAAGGATCAAGGCCACTGCTGAAGCAGCCAGAACATTAGCAAGGTTATATTTCCCGGGAAGGGGAAGATGAATAGCCTGCTTTCTCTCTTCATAGCTTAACTGAAAATCAAGATAGCTCTCATTCCACCTTATCCTGGAAGCCCTTACCCCGGCTTCCCCAATAAGCCCAAAGGTCGTAAGCCGTGAGCGAGCTCTTCTTTCAAGCTCTGGAGTCCAGGGATCATCAGCATTCAATACTAACCAGCTCTCCTTCAGGGTGTTCAGATAGTCAATGAGCTCTGCTTTGGCCTCTTTGATCTCTTCCAGACCCCCTAAGAAGCCAAAATGGGCCCGCTGGATATTTACAATGACCCCAATAGTGGGTTCAATCAATCCGGCTAGATGGGCAATCTCTCCGGCATGATTCATCCCCATCTCCAAAACGGCGAATCTATGACGAGGAGAAAGCTTCAATAGGCTTAAGGCAGCCCCGATTTGGTTATTGAAATTCCCCGGGGACTTCAGGGTAGGATATTTCTGGGAAAGAATCTGCCAAATCATTTCCTTAACCGTGGTTTTACCGTTGCTTCCGGTAACCCCCACCACCAGAAGAGGTGAGAGCCGGCGTTGATGAAACCGCGCCAGCTCCTCCAGAGCCTGAAGAGTATCCCTTACCTGAATCAGGAAGAAATTTGGTGAGGGTGAGGTGATATCCTCCGAAACAATAGCTCCTAATCCTCCTTTCTTCCAGCAATCCTTGAGAAAATTATGACCGTCAAACCTGGGTCCCTTAAGAGCCAGGAAAAGATCACCTTTCCTTAAGGTGCGACTATCAATGGAGATTTTTTCGGCAGGGATAGCCAAAGAAGGGCCCTTACCTATAAGGCGTCCCTCTGTTATCTGAAGAATCTCCTGAACAGAAAAGGATTGCGGCATAATAGTTCTTTCCTCGTGCCAGGGAGAAGCGCACCCACAGTTTCATTATATAGAATTATCCCCGGGACAGCAAATCTCGCACCACTTTGCTATCGTTAAACTCCACTACTCGATCCTTGAAAATCTGCACTTTCTCGTGTCCTTTACCAGCGATGAGAAGGATGTCCCCCTTTTTCATCCTCTCCAGAGTTGTTCTGATAGCTTCTCTTCGATCCACAACAGTAGTGTAGTCCTCGCCGCTGCGTCCCCCATCTTCCCTGACTCCTTCTTCAATGGCAGCAATAATCTTCTCGGGGTCCTCGCTGCGGGGATTATCGGAAGTAATGATAGAATAATCAACAAATTTCAAGCTAACCTTCCCCATAAGAGGACGCTTTTGGGTATCTCGATCTCCCCCACATCCGAATACCACCCAGAGTTTCTCTTTTACCACCTGGCGAAGAGTCTTCAGAACCTTCTCCAGAGCATCAGGGGTATGAGCATAATCAACAAAAACATCCAGATCTCTTTTGTTCTGGATATACTCTAATCTACCAGGAATTCTCTTTACCTCCTCCAGTCCTTCTTTAATAACCAACGGTTCCACTCCTTGAGTTGAAGCAGTGGAGATGGCTGCCAGAGCATTGTAGACATTATGAGTACCAAGGAGAGGTAGATTGATCCTTAAGGGTTCGTCTTTATCAACCTGAGCCAGAAAAGATGATCCCCGAACTCCCATCTTCAGTATTTTCCCCTTTATCCTTGCCTTTTCTTTGACTGCGTAGGTGATGAGAGGGCAGGAGATGCTCTTCATAAAATGATGTGCCATCGGATCATCCACATTAACTGCCGCCATCCTGGGGGCTCTATCCCGGAAAAGGGAAATTTTAGCTTCCAGGTAATGCTCCATGGTTTTGTGAAAATCGAGGTGGTCAATGGAAAAATTGGTAAATACAGCCAAGTCAAACTGGACTCCATCTACCCGATGAAGAACCAGGGAATGAGAAGAAACCTCTATAACTGCATAATCAACCCCTGCATCAACCATCTTGCGCAGCATCTTCTGAAGATCCTGGGACTCCGGGGTAGTAATCCGGGAAGAATGAAGTCCACTACCCAGATCATAGTTGATGGTAGAAATCCTACCCATCTTATATCCTGCTTTTTTCAGGATAGATTCGACAAGGTAGGTAGTGGTGGTCTTTCCGTTGGTTCCGGTAATACCAATTAACTTTAGCTCTCGAGAGGGAAATCCATACCAGTAACTGCTGAGTTTAGCCAGAGCCTCTCGGCTTGAGCGAACTCTGATGAGAGTGACCTCTGGAGGAAGTGAGAGAATTTCCTTTTCCACCACCATCACCCTGGCACCTTTTCTTACCGCCTCGGGGATGAAATTATGGCCATCCTGTCTAAATCCAGAAATGGCCACAAAGAGAAACCCTATTTTCGCTTTACGGGAATCGTAAGTCAGTCCTTTAACAATCCTGTTTAATGGACCAACTACTTTTTCCACATCCAGAACTGAGATAAGTTCTTGAAGATTCATGAAACCTTGACCCATTTCTCATCCTCAGGTAAAACATTCATATAGGGTAGAGCCCTTCTTATGATCCTGCCAAAAACAGGAGCGGCAATCTCTCCACCCCAGTAAGCTCCCGTAGGCTCCTTAATAATCACAATGCCGGCAACCTTGGGAGAACCTACGGGAGCAAAACCCATAAAGGAGGAGATATATCTTCCTTCAGCATAACCTCGAGCTCCAGAAAGGGGAATCTGCGCTGTTCCCGTTTTCCCTCCTACGAAATACCCAGAGACACCAGCTCTCTCTCCTGTTCCTCCAGCCACCACGCCTTTTAAGAACTCTCGCAGCATGCTGGAAGTGGAATCAGAGATAATCGTCCTTACCAGGTGGGAATTATTCTTCTTGATGACTCTTCCCCCTGGCTCAAGAATAGCTCTTACCACATAAGGCCTGAGAAGCTTTCCCCCATTAATGGCTGCAGATAGAAAGGTAACCATCTGCAGGGGAGTAACAGCTATTCCATGGCCGATGGCTATGCAGGGGGGGTCGGTCAAAGACCAGGAGGAGGAGGGTCGGGCAATCCCCTTCTCTTCCCCGGGAAGATCTACCCCGGTTCTGGTACCAAATCCGAAGTGCTTAATGTATTGAAAAAAAATGTCATTGTTTATCCGGCTGGCCAGCTTGATCATCCCTATATCGGAAGAATGTTGAACTATCGTGTAAAAATCGAGGTCGGTATTGAATTCCTTCCAGTCATGGAAGATGTGATCAGCTATCCTCAGAGTGTTCTCACAGAAGATCCTCTCCTTCATATCCACCAGATTCTCTTCCAGCAGGACAGACGCCGTAGCCACCTTAAAAGTGGAACCTGGCTCATAGATCGATTGGATCAGATGGTTCTTTTGAGCTGAAGCAGGATAGTCCCCGTAATGGTTTGGATCATAGCTGGGTCTTCGGGAAAGAGCAAGAATTTCCCCGGTGTGAGGATCCATAAATAATGCCTCTACCGATTTCGCCTGGGTCTCTTTCAAGGCTATCGCCAGTTCCTCTTCCACAATAGACTGAATCACACTATCAATAGTAAGCACTAGATCTTTCCCGGGAACTAGAGTCTGGAGAATCTCTCTGGCAAAGGGGATCTCATAACCGAGGGCATCTCTCCTGATCCAAAAATGACCTCTCTGCCCTTTTAGCTCATTATCATAAGAAAACTCTACCCCGGCCAGACCCTGATTGTCCACTCCCACAAAGCCAAGAACATGAGATGCCAGTTCCTTTTGGGGATAAAATCTGTTGCTTTCCTCTACAAAGCCTATCCCTTCAAGATTCAGATTTTCAATTTGTTTCTTCTGAGACAAAGGTAATTTTCTCTTTAGCCAGACAAAAATTTGCTTCTGCTCAAGTTTATTCCTGAGGAGAGAAGATTTCGTCTTCACCAGAGGTGCTAAGAGTGTGGCTACCTGTTTGGGATTAGATATTTTTTTGGGACGGGCATAAAGAGAATAGGAGGGAATATTGATAGCTAGTTTCTGCAGATTTCGATCGTAAATAGTTCCTCTTTTTGGCGCAACCTCAATCTTTCTTATTTGCTCCCCGCGGGCTTGCTCAGAAAATTCGGCGTGCTGGACAATCTGCAGCCAATAAAGACGAGCCTCCACCACCATAAAGGCAAAAAATATAGCCAGAAAGGGTAAATAAATATGAATCCTACCAGAATTTTCCCTGTTCAACATCTGCCAATTCTTCGCTACTGAACATCTCCTTTATTCCCTTCCAGATTCTGAAAGGGAAGGGTATGGATTTGCTTTCCCTATGAAGGAGATCTTCTCTTATGAATCTCATCTCCTGGGGACTGCCCAGGCCGAGGTCCCCCCGGGCTCGGCTCTCCAATGACCTTAAAGAAAGAGAGGAAGAGAGTTTCTGTTTCAGATGTCCGTTCTCTTTCTCCAGGTTTTTCCGGGTGCTTTGTAGCTTCTGCAAAGTATAGCTGGTTTTCACCAGTTCCATGTTTCGATAGATCTCTATCCCTACCAGACAAAAAAGGAAGACTATAACCGCTGCCATCCACTTCATTGCCATCCTTCTCTCTACCCTACCTCGGCACTCCGTAGCTTTGCCGAGCGAGCCCGGGGGTTTTTCCTTATCTCCTCTTGAGAAGGTTTTACTACCTTCTTGGTAAGAATTCTAATCCCTCTGCCGCTCCTCTTTTTGAACTCCTCTTTGACAATTCTATCTTCCAGAGAGTGGTAACTAATAACACAGATTCTACCTTTCCTTCTTACCAGATTAAAGGAGGCCGAGAGACTCTCCCTTATATTCTCCAGCTCCTGGTTAACCTGGATCCTGAGAGCTTGAAAAATCCTGGTAGCAAAATGAATCTTGCCTTTTGTTCTCACCCCGGCGGGGATAGCTTTTTCTATTACTCTAACCAAATCTGAAGTTGTTTCAATAGGGTGTATCCTTCTCTCTCGCACTAGAAACTCAGCAACTCGCTTAGCCCATCTCTCCTGGCCTAACCGGAAAAAGATGTCCCCAAGTTCCCCGGCTGAAAGCTGCTTTACGAGATGAGCGGCTGTAAGAAACTCACCTCTATCCATCCTCATATCTAAGGGACCATCATACCGAAAGCTGAATCCCCGCCCGGGATTATCTAGCTGGATGGTGGATAGACCGAGATCATAGAGAACACCATCTACCTTCTCTATACCTTCCTCTGCAAGAATTACAGAAAGATCCCTGAAATTTCCTTTCCTTAAGCTAATCTGCCCCGCATAGCTTTTGAGTTCAGCTCGGGCGATTTTGAGAGCCTCTTCGTCCCGGTCTATCCCCAGAATCTTAACCTTTCCCTTCAGCTTCTCAAGGATAACCTTACTATGGCCTCCTCCTCCTACAGTGCAATCTACATAAATATTCCCCTCTTCAGGATGAAGCCAGGAAAGGACTTCTTGAACCATTACCGGGATATGAGAAGATGTCATATCCCCACATCCATAACCCTCTCCGAAAGCTCTTCATAGATGGAGCGTTTTTCCTGATAATATTTCTCCCACATATCCTCAGCCCAGATTTCTATCTTATTAAAGGCCCCTATGATGGTAACTTTCTCATCAATCCCGGCAAAATCCTTCAGGGATTGAGGCAGGGTGATTCTGGCCTGAGGATCGAGCCTCACTGGATGGGCTCCGGAGAAGAGAAGTCTGAGGAAAGCCCGAGTATTTGATTGACTGGTGGAGAGATTCTTTAAATTTTTTCCCAGGTTCTTCCACTCCGAGAGAGGATAGAGGAATAGACTCCTATCCAATCCCCGGGTAAGGATAAATTCCCCATCTCCTTTCTTTAACTGTTGGCGCAAAGAAGATGGAATAATCAGGCGGTTCTTCTCGTCCAGGGAGTGGTGGTATTCCCCCATCAGCATCTTCTTCCTCCCGTTGGCTGCATAATGCCTTCCACTTTCTACCACTTTCCTCCACTATTTTACAACATAAAAAATAACTGTCAAGTGCAAGAAATTGTTAGATGAGAGGGCGGGGATCAATGAAATTAAGTAAACATAGACATTATGGGAGGATGAGCA
>SOJT01000076.1 GCA_004376485.1 Candidatus Aerophobota bacterium
ATAGGCGAGGTAAAGAGAGTAAGCTGCGGGAGAGTAAAAACTGTTGGGGTAACGAGGGTTGATGGGGAACTCATCACCCCGGATGAGATACTGACTGCTATTGAAGGGGAGGTGAGGTAATGGGTAGCCAGCTTGAATACTTAAGACTGGATAAGTTTCCTACGGTCTGGTGTGCCGGATGTGGAATAGGAATTATTATGGGCTCCATTATCAGAGTGGTAGATAAACTAAAGGTTAATCCAGACAAAGTGGTTATTGTTTCCGGTATCGGATGTTCCGGCCGCATGCCTGGATACTTAGATTTCAATACTCTTCACACCACCCATGGACGAGCTTTGACTTTTGCTAGCGGACTCAAGCTAGCCAATTCTTCTCTTGAGATTATTGTGGTTATGGGAGATGGAGATGCCATGGCTATTGGAGGAAATCATCTCATCCACGCGGCTCGAAGAAATGTTAACCTCACTGCCATAATTGTCAATAACTGGATATACGGCATGACCGGCGGTCAGTATTCCCCTACTACTCCCCAGGGTGCCTTTGCCAGTACTGCCCCCTACGGAAATCTCGAGCCCCCTTTTGAAGTTCCTGAGCTGGCTAGGGGAAGTGGAGCCTCCTATGTGGCCAGGGGAACTGTTTATCATACCACTCAGCTTGATAGGCTAATTGAGGGGGGGATGAAGAAACAAGGCTTTGCCCTGGTTGAGGTAATCAGTCCCTGTCCGGTGGGCTTCGGTCGTCGCAATCAAATGAGATCAGCGGTAGCTATGATGAGGTGGCAGAAGAACCATGCAGTTTCGCGGAAAAGAGCCAGCAAGATGAGTGAAGAGGAGCTAAAGGATAAGATTATAACCGGGGTTTTTTTTGAAAGGGAGGCTCCGGAATATACCCGGGAATATGAGAAGCTTATAAATAAGGCAAAGGAGAAGGGGGAGATAGAGGGAGAGTTGAAGGAGATAGTAGAGGGAGAAAGGGAGTAGGTATATGAAGGATAGGTATGAACTTAGATTATCTGGTTCAGGAGGGCAGGGCTTGATCCTGGCAGGCTTAATATTAGCTGAAGCAGCGGGAATCTACGATAATAAGAATGTTACTCAAACTCAGAGCTACGGCCCCGAAGCCAGAGGTGGTGCATCAAAGTCAGAGGTAGTGATCAGCGGAAGCGAGATTGACTATCCCAAAGTTACCCATCCTGATCTTCTCCTAGCTCTAACCCAGGAGGCCTGTGATAAATACTCTGGTGATCTTCGAGAAGAGGGAATTCTTATCGTTGATTCCTTTCGTGTTAAAAGAGTGCCTTCCCCTAAAGCTTTCTCCATACCTATCACCGAGATGGCAAAAAAAGAGGTGGGGAGGGAATTGGTGGCTAACATAGTTGCTTTGGGTATTATCACCGAGCTAACCGGAGTTGTTTCTCCAGAGGCGGTAAAGAGAGCTGTTTTGCATAGAGTTCCTAAAGGGACGGAAGAACTGAACAGAAAAGCTCTTGAGGTTGGCTTTAGAATTGGGAGAGAAAAAAAAGGAGGTCTCTGAATGAAGGGATTTTTTGGTCTACTTTTGAGGGTAGATTTGACTCATCAAAGCTACCAGGTAGAGGAGATTCCCGGGAAAGTTCTCAAGACCTATTTTGGAGGAAAGGGCCTGGGAACCTATTTAATGCTGGAGCTCATTCCACCCGGAATTGACCCTTTAAGTGAAGAAAATAAGCTCATTTTCACCACCGGGAGTGCTACGGACAGCAAAATTCCTGCTTCCAGTAGATATGGTGTCTTTAGCAAATCCCCTTTGACTCACTTTTACGGTGAATCTTACTCGGGAGGAAGCGTTGCTCCCCAGCTTAGCAGGACCGGCTTTGACGCTATTGTCTTTGAAGGTGTCTCTAAGTCTCCTGTGTGGGTAGAGGTCTCTTCCGGGAAAGTAATATTTCATTCTGCTTCTCATCTCTGGGGGAAAGATACTTACTTTACTCAAGATACTGTATTGAAGGAGGTAGGGGATCCTCGGGCCCAGGTAGTGGTCATTGGACCGGCGGGTGAAAGATTAGTCCGATTTGCCTGTATCGAGAATAACTATTGGCGCTCCGCAGGAAGATGTGGAATGGGAACGGTAATGGGCTCCAAGAAGCTCAAAGCAGTATCTTTCTATGGAAATAAGAAAAGAGAGTTTGCCCACCAGGATCTTTTGAAGGAGTATATTAAAGACTTAAGGAATAGGGGGAAGGATAATCCCGGAGTGGCAGCTTATCGAAAACTGGGTACTCCTCAAATGGTAGCAGCCACCAACCGGGCAGGGGTATTTCCCACCAGATACTGGTCAAAGGGCACCTATGAGGATTGGGAAAAAATAAGCGGGGAGGCACTTCTTCAGAATCTAGAAGTGAAGCCCCATGCCTGCACCCACTGTTTTATTGCCTGTGGAAGACTGAGTAAAGTCTTAAAGGGAAGACATAAGGGGCTGGTTGTAGAGGGTCCGGACTTCGAAACTATCTATGCCTTCGGGGGCCTTTGCCTCATTAACAGCCTGGAAGAAATACTCTACCTTAACGATCTTTGTGATAGATTGGGAATAGATACTATTACTACAGGAAACCTGGTAGGTTTTACCATGGAAGCTTCCCAGAGGGGTGCTATTGACTTCAAAATAAACTATGGAGATGCTCAAGCTGCGGCAAAATTGGTTCAGGATATAGCCAGAAAAGAAGGCTTTGGAGCTACTCTGGCTGAAGGGATAAAGTCGGCCAGCCGTGAGCTTGGACTGGAGGATCTGGCCATTCATGTGAAAGGATTAGAGCCAGCCGCTTACGATCCCAGAGTTCTCAAAGGAATGGCTCTTGCCTATGGAACATCTGATCGGGGAGCCTGCCACCTCAGGGCCACTATATACAAGGCGGAGCTTTCCGGTATGGCAGATCCTGGCGCAGTGGAAGGTAAGGCAGAGCTGTTAATCGA
>SOJT01000010.1 GCA_004376485.1 Candidatus Aerophobota bacterium
CGTTACGGGGGTGATGAGTTTATCATCCTTCTTCCCCAGACTGATCAAGAAGGGGCTCTGAAGCTGGGTGAGAGGATCAGGCTAGGATTAGAAGAGAGATTGTTTGCTAGCAAGAGAGGAGAACTTAGGTGTAAGGTAACGGTTAGTGGATCGGTAATTACTTATCCTCAGGATGGAGGTGAGGTGGAAGACCTGATGCGGAAGCTGGATGCTCTTTTGTATGCAGCTAAGTGGACAGGGGAAAATAGAGTATATTCACCATCTATGATAGATCTTGAGTTTATCCAGGATCAGATTCTGGAGAGAGTCGATCAGAAAGACCGCTACATCCGTGGGCACTCAGAAAGAGTAACCAGCTACGCAACTACTCTGGCCAAGAAGATGAATCTTGATGAAGAGCAAATCGAACTAATCAAGACGGCCAGCCTACTTCATGATGTAGGCAGGATTGGTATCCCCGAAGTTGTCTTAAACAAACCGGGGAAGTTGGACGATCAGGAGTGGAATCTTATCCGTGCTCATCCCAGAAACAGTGCTGAGATTATCAGGTTATCTCCCCTGCCTAGAGAGATAATACCCTTGATTCTTTACCATCATGAGTGGTGGGATGGCACCGGCTATCCCCAGGGGTTAAAGGGAGAGGAGATACCTCTAGGGGCTAGAATCATAGGTCTGGCTGATGCCTATGATGCTATGAGCGTTGAAAGACCCTATCGAGGGAAGCTGAAGCCACGGGAGGTGGTAGAGGAAATTAAGAAGTTGTCCGGTTCTCAATTTGACCCTACCCTGGTAGAAGTCTTTGTCAAGGCTATATTACCCAAAAGCTAATATGGGCCTGTTACCAAACGCTTCTATTAAGCCGACAATTTAGACCAAACTCACCTCCTACAGAGCGCAAAGCACTCCGTAGGAGGTGAGTATACATTCGACAATGCTTGAATACAAGCTTTCATGAGGGAGGACACTTTAATTTATGCGCACTAGCGAGATACGCAGCCTAATTTTTGATTAATAATAGAGCCAAATCTAGTTGACAGTTTGTGAAAAGGGGCATATTGTAAAAATGGGATATGATTTCTATGGCGTTTTCTACAAAAAGGATAGAAAGTAATGAACTTTTGCAGCATATCATTTCCCTAAGTAAACCCGGAGGGCAGCAGAAAATAGAGGATCAAGATGTGATATTGAAGAACTTTCTGGAGTCAAAAATTACCGATCAGATGGCCCAGATGATTGCCCCGAAGATTTTAGATGAAATAAAGAAAAAATGGTGCTTTAATTATGGTTTTCAGAAGAAGGGTAGTAGTTACAGGACTTGGTGTTGTCTCCCCTCTAGGTATAGGTAAGGAGAAGCTCCAGAAGAACATAATAGCTGGGAAGTCAGGAATCAAACCAATTACCCGGTTTGATGCCTCTCTATATCCATGCAAATTGGCAGGTGAGGTAAGGGATTTTGATCCGCTAAATTATGTGTCAGAGAGAGAAGCAAATAGAACTGAAAGGTGTTCTCGGTTTGCCCTTGCAGCTGCCCAAATGGCAATGGAAGACGCAGGAATGACAGAAAAAGACATTGAACCGGAGAAAACGGCTACATCTTTTGGAACCACAATAGGAGGATTAGGATTTTCTTTAGAGCAATATGACAGTATGATAGAAAAAGGCCCTCTTTACATCCATCCGCATACATCTTCTATGATCCTTCCAAACTCCCTTTCCAGCTATGTGGCTATAGCATGGAATGCTCAGGGTCCCAGCAAGACTTTTTCTTCGGCCTGCACCTCTTCTTTTGATGCCATTAGCTACGGGTTTGACTTAATAAAAGCTGGGAGGGCAGACGTAGTTCTTGCCGGTGGTTCAGAAACTCCGCTTTTTCCAATGTTTTTTAGTTCCCTCTCCCTTTCCAAGATACTGTCTGAAAGAGGTCAAGATAACGGTAGGACTCCTCGCCCCTTTGATGCCGAAAGAGACGGTACTATTTTGAGCGAAGGAGCTGGGGTATTAATTCTGGAGGATTATCATAGGTCAATGGCAAGAGGCGCAAAGATATATGCGGAAATCATAGGTTATGGATTTAGTTGCGATGCATATCGTATAAGAGCTCCTCACCCGGAAGCAAGAGGAATTCGCGAGGCTATGCAACGGGCATTACTGAGTAGCAAAATTAATCCGGAAAAAATAGACTATATCCAGGCTCATGGTACCGGAACCAAAATAGGCGACGTGCTTGAAACACAGGCTATCAAGGAATTATTTGGACAACATGCTTATAGAGTAAAGGTCAGTGCTATTAAGTCTATGCTCGGGCACCTCATGGGAGCATGTGGTGTGGTAGAGCTTTGCGCCAGTTTGATATGCCTTTCCGCAGGAATGGTTCCACCCACTATAAATTATGAACATAGAGACCCTCAGTGTGATTTGGATTATGTGTCCAACATGGCCAGAAGAGCAAAAGTAGATTATTTTATGGCTAATTGTTTCGGTTTTGGAGGTAAGAACGGTGCGTTGATCCTTGAAAATGTAGATTCATCTATTTAATTGATTTCGTAGATTAAAGTCTAGCCAGAGCCAAGTGATGAACATTCTAGTAACGGGAGCAACAGGATTTATGGGAAGGGCCTTGGTGGAGAGGTTAGCCACAAATAATGATAGGATTGTCTGTTTGGTGAGACAGCCAGTTGAGCGGTACCAAGAGCTGAACAAAGCAAACGTAGAGTTAAAAAGAGTGAATATTCTTGATAAAGAGACTTTAGTGAAATCGATTCCTGAAGTTCAACTGGTATATCATCTGGCAGGAAAAGTATTTACAAGGCAAAAAAGGGGTAATCCTTACCACAAGGTAAACACGGAAGGTACAAAATTTTTAGCTCAAGCTGTGATGAATTCTTGTAGGGAGTATCCAAGATTCATATTCTTGAGCAGTATTGC
>SOJT01000019.1 GCA_004376485.1 Candidatus Aerophobota bacterium
AAAATTGTTCTGGCTTATTCAGGAGGACTGGATACCTCGGTAATTCTCTTGTGGCTCAAAGAGAAGTACAAGGCTGAGGTAATTACTTATACCGCCAATTTAGGACAGGGAGAGCGCCTGGATTTCATTGAGGAGAAGGCCAAAAGAACAGGAGCAACTAAGGCTTATGTGGAGGACGTTAGAGAGGAGTTTTGTAATGATTACGTTTTTCCTGCCCTTAAGGCAGGGGCCCTCTATGAGGACAGGTACCCCTTGGCTACCGCCCTGGCCAGACCCCTGATTACTAAAGGATTGGTAAGGATAGCGGAGGAGGAAGGAGCAGAGGCCATTGCTCATGGGTCCACCGGTAAAGGTAACGATCAGGTGAGATTCGAGTTAACCGCCAGGGCTCTAAATCCAGACCTTATCATCCTGGCTCCGGTGAGGGAATGGGAACTTGGATCTCGGGAGGAGGAAGTAAGATATGCCCAAAAGAGGAACATTCCTGTTGAGATCACAGAGGAGAAGCCCTATTCCCTGGATAGAAACCTCTGGGGGGTGAGTATCGAATGCGGCCCTCTGGAAGATCCCTGGAAAGAACCTCCCCCTGATGCCTATGAGATAACCTCCTCTCCTGAGGAAGCTCCCGATAAGGCAGCCTATATAGAGATTGAATTCCGGCAAGGGATCCCTATTAAGCTGAACGGGAAAACCTTGCCCCCTCACCTCCTCATCGAAGAGCTGAACCGAATAGGGGGAGAGAACGGGGTAGGAAGAATAGATATGGTGGAAAATAGACTGGTGGGGATAAAATCTAGAGAGATCTATGAGGCCCCTGCGGCGGTTATCCTCCATGCGGCTCACCATGAACTGGAGAAACTCAACCTGGACAAGGACACTTTTCATTTCAAGAGAAACATCGCTTCCAAGTACGCTGAACTAGTCTATAATGGCCTGTGGCTTTCTCCTCTTCGTCAGGCTCTGGACAGCTTCGTAGATCAAACCCAAAAATTCATCAGCGGAAAAATTAGGGTAAAGCTGTATAAAGGCATGTGTCAGGTAGTAGGAAGAGAATCACCCTACTCTCTCTATGAGAAGAGATTGGCTACCTATACTGAGGAAGACATCTTCGATCAGAAAGCCTCCAAGGGATTCATTGAAATATGGGGCCTTCCCTTGAAGACATTGGCCCGATTAAGAAAAATCCAGAAAGAACAAAAGTAAGGAGGACAGCCTATGATTTCACGCTATACTCTGCCCCGTATGGGGAAGATATGGAAAGAAGAGGAAAAGTTCGCCTTATGGCTTAAAATCGAGATTCATGTCTGTGAAGCCTGGGCAGAGTTAGGAGAGATTCCCCGGGATGCCCTGATTAGGATAAAGGAAAGAGCCAACTTTGACATTGAGCGAATAAAAGAAATCGAGAAGGAGGTAAAACACGATGTGGTCGCCTTCCTTACCAATTTAGCTGAATCCATTGGTCCGGAGGCTCGTTATGTTCATTTCGGACTGACTTCTTCCGATATACTGGACACAACTTTAGCCTTACAGATGAAGAGGGCGGGAGAAATCATTACTGAGGATCTGGAAAGGCTGGCTGAGCTCTTAAAGAAAAAAGCGGCCCAATATAAGGATATCCCTATGATGGGGAGAACCCACGGAATACACGCAGAACCCATAACTTTAGGCCTGAAATTTGCCCTGTGGTTTGAGGAAACTAACCGGAATCTTGAGAGAATGAGGCAGGCTACGGAGCAAATTGCCTGTGGTAAGATCTCAGGAGCGGTAGGGACCTATGCTTATCTGAACCCCCGGGTAGAGGAGTATGTATGCCAGAAACTGGGTCTTATCCCTGCTCCAGTATCCAGTCAAATCATCTCGCGAGATCGCCATGCCCAGTATTTATCCACCCTCGCCCTTATTGCCTCTTCTTTGGATAAATTTGCTCTAGAGATTCGGCTCCTGCAGCGTACAGAGACCAGGGAACTGGAAGAACCATTTACCAAGGGTCAGAAAGGCTCCTCAGCCATGCCCCATAAGCGTAACCCCGTCCTCTCGGAGCGAATTTGTGGCTTGGCCCGTCTGGTAAGAAGTAACGCTGGGGCTGCCCTCGAGAATATTCCCCTGTGGGGGGAGAGGGATATTTCTCACTCCTCCGTGGAAAGAGCAATTATTCCTGACAGTACCATCCTGGTTGATTACATGCTGGAAAAGTTCATCCAGATCCTGGATGCTCTTTCCGTTTATGAGGAAAATATGAAAGCAAATTTGGAGATGACCGGAGGGCTTGTCTTTTCCGAAGGCATTCTCCTCAAACTGGTAAAGAAGGGAGTCTCCCGTGAGGATGCTTACCGGATGGTACAAAGAAACGCTATGAGGACCTGGCAGGAAAATAGAGACTTCCAGGAGCTGGTAAGAAAAGATTCTGAAATAGCCAAGTACCTAGATGAAGAGGAAATCAAATCCATATTTAGCCTGAAACATCACCTCAGGTGGGGGGATAAGATCCTGAAAAGATTGGGAATTTCACCTGGTGGAAATAAGGAATGAGCACCTTCGTTCATCCGACAGCTCTGGTTGATCCAAAGAGCGACCTGGATGATGAGGTAAAAGTGGGCCCTTATTCCATAATCGGTAGCCAGGTTAAGATAGGAAAAGGAACCATCATCGGTCCTCAGGTCCTGATAGAGGGCTGGACCAGGATCGGCAGGCGATGCACCATTGGCAAAGGGGTGATTATAGGAACTCCACCCCAGGATACAAATTTTGAAGGGAAAAGGAGCTTTGTGGAAATCGGAGATGGGAATCTAATCCGAGAATATACCACTATTCACCGGGGTAGCAAGAGTGAAAGCGTAACCAGAATAGGCAATGAAACCTTTTTGATGGCTTACTCCCACATCGCTCACAACTGCACCGTAGAAGATGGAGTGGT
>SOJT01000119.1 GCA_004376485.1 Candidatus Aerophobota bacterium
TCTTTGGTGTTGATCTTGCTAATAGCAAATCCGGCATGGAGAAGGACATAATCTCCCACTTTTACCTTATCCAGGAGCATTAGGCTTACTTTTCTTTTCACCCCTCCCAGCTCTCCCCTACCCATCTTTCCTTCAATAGAAGTTATTTTCACTGGTATGGCTAAGCACATTTTATTTTTTGTTCCTTTTTAATTTTTCTCCCATAGTGGGCCACTGCCGCCTGACCCAGGGAAATTCCTCCATCATTGGGAGGAACCTGATTATGAGTATAGACTTGGAAATTAGCCGATTCCAGAAGAGGAAAGACCCTTTGTAAAAGATACATATTCTGAAAGACTCCTCCACTGAGAGCTACCCTGTTCAAACCCGTCCTTTCCCTGATTAGCCGGCAACTTTGGAGAATAATTAAAGCGAGGCTGTTATGGAATCTAGCCGCTATAGCGTCCCCTCTTTCACCTTTTCCTAGATCGGCCACCACAGATCTAATAGTGGGTCCAGGATCAACCATGAACTTTTCCCCTTCCTTCAGGATGTTGAAGGGATAGCTTTTTTTCTCTTTATCGTCGCATGCCATCTCCAGCTCCATAGCCGCCTGGCCTTCGTAGTTTATCTCATTTCGAATCCCAATGAGGCTGGATACCGCGTCAAATAGCCGACCTACAGATGAAGTTAAGGGAGCATTTATTCTCTTTTTTATTAGCTTATCAACCATTAAGATCTTATCTGGATTTACTTTCTTAAGATGCTTTAAGGCAAGCTCAAGGCCGTCTTCTCCAAAGGCTCCCTTCAAATGAGAGAGAGCCATTCGCCAGGGTTTCTTGATAGCTTCTTCGGCCCCTGGCAAGGGAACTTCTTTTAAGTGGCCCAGCCGGGTGAAAGAGAGGTAATCGGCCACCAGAAACTCTCCTCCCCAGATTCTTCCATCATCTCCCATACCCGCCCCATCGAGAGAAACACCGATTACCTTGCCTTCTATTCCTCTATCTGCCATGAGGCTGGCAATGTGGGCATGGTGATGTTGGACTCGAATTAGGCTAGCTCCCCGGCCTAACCTTTTAACATAATCCTCGGCAAATTTGGTGGAAAGATAATCTGGATGTAGATCACAGGCCAGGATCTTGGGATGAGTATGAAATAACTTCAAGAAGTGCTTTATCCCTTCCTCAAAAGAGATTAAGGCAGAAAGATTCTCCAGGTCTCCAATGTGATGAGAGATAATGACCTGGTCCCCTCTCGCCAGACAGAAAGTATTTTTAAGCTGTCCTCCCACCGCCAGGATGGGTTCATTAAAGAAGACTTTAACTTTAATGGGTTGGGGGGCATATCCCCGGCTGCGGCGAAGGGGAAGCTCTTTTCCCTGGAAGACTCTCAGGACCGAATCATCACATCTCATCTGAATGTCCCGGTTATGGATGAGAAAATAATCAGCGATTCCCCCAAGTTTTGGCAGGGCTTCCTCATTCCCATAAACTATGGGTTCGTCGCTCATATTTCCGCTGGTCATAACCAGGGGGAGATTAATTTCCTTAAGGAGAAGGTGATGCAGAGGAGTATAGGGAAGCATGAAGCCGAGAAATTTGCTCTGGGGGGCTATTTCTTCTGCCGCCAGGGAAGGAGTCTCTTCCTTTTTTCTTAAAAGGACAATAGGTCTTCGTGATGAGAACAAGAGATTCTTTTCATCCTGGTTTACCTGGCAAAATTTCCTGATCATTTCTACATCAAGGGCCATCAAAGCGAATGGTTTATCTTCTCGATATTTCCTCTTCCTTAAGGTAGCTACGGCCTTAGGCGAGGTGGCATCACAGGCGAGGTGAAATCCTCCCAGGCCCTTGACTGCAACCACACAGCCCCTTTTAAGCCGGTCGGCCACTTCCTTGATGGGGTCAGCCACTCGAGCTTTTCTTCCTTCAGCATCAAGTAACATCACCTGAGGGCCGCAGACCGGGCAAGCATTGGGCTGAGCATGAAATCTGCGATTTGATGGATCCTCATATTCTACCTGGCAATCCGGGCACATCCTGAAAACTTTCATGGTGGTGCGAGAACGATCGTAGGGGATATCCTGAATGATAGTGAATCGAGGTCCACAGTTGATACAGTTAATGAAAGGATAGGCAAAGCGGCGATCCTCTGGATCAAGAAGCTCCCTCAGGCAATCATGACAGATGGAGATATCGGGGGAGATGGGAACCAGCTCCTCTTTTTCCTTTCTGCTCTTTCTAATCTCAAATGCTGCATAGCCCAAAGGGGCAAGTTTTTCATATTTTATTCTTTGAATAACAGCCAGGGGAGGAGCAGAGGTTTTTATCTCGCTTAAAAAGCTCTTTATTTTTTCTCTTTCCCCTTCTACCTCTATTTTTACTCCCAGGGTATTGTTCAGAACAAAACCCTGGAGAAAGTATTTTTTGGCCAGGGAATAGATGAAGGGTCGAAATCCCACTCCCTGCACTATTCCGCTAACATTTACCCGGAATCGCACAGTTTTCCTTTGTTCTAATTTGATGCAAGCCCTGAGTAAGTTCTTATTCATTAATTCAAAGAATTTAAAGGGAGGAGCGCTATATTCCCCATTCTTCTTTTAGGGTAAGCTGTTTTCTGCACCTGGGGCAGAGGAAGGTAAGTTGATCAGAGCGGGAAAGAGGTGTCTCTTTTCCTCGCGGCATCCTTTTCTCCAGAAGCTCTATTTCCTCGTGGGAAGCTAGAATAAGGTTAGGATTGGAGAAAACACGAGGACCTAATCTTTGAAGTAGCCAACGAAGATGCTTGGATGTGGTGATTACATCCCCACAAAATTCACAGAATATGAGTCGGTCCTCAATTGTAACTACACATTCCTTTCTATCTAAAGTAGCCAGATCGTACTTCTGGGTGAGGGAGATTCCT
>SOJT01000018.1 GCA_004376485.1 Candidatus Aerophobota bacterium
GGAAAAGGAAATCCGTCTTGCCTTTCTACCTGCCTCGTCGTCTTCGGAGAAGGAAGAAGCTTCCGGGAGAGATCTTTCTGAGGAGGCAGTTCTGAAAATCTCGGGCAGGAAAGTTATCGGGATAAAGCACACCCTATTTTATTATTTAGATGAAGAATGGGCAAAGTCTCATCCGGAAAGGCCTACCTCCAGTACCGATATCGATCAGAAACTCCAGGTTAAGGTAGAAGGGACTATAGGGGATAGATCCTTAGTGGAGGTGGCATATGATGATACTAGACCTCGCAGTGAACAGCAGAGCATCTTTTTGAGTTACAGAGGGGAAGAAGATGAGGTGCTGCAGGAAGCTGAGCTGGGAGACATTCGGCTGGGTTTTCCAGAGACAGCCATTTTTGCTTATGATAGGAGTCTTTTTGGAGCTAAAGTCAAGGCGAAACTTGGAAAATTTCATCTCACCGGGATTGGCAGCCTGACCAAGGGTGTCTCCGAAACCAGAACCTTCACCGGCCGATCGACTTTTGAGAAGAGGTATATCTATGACACCTCCTACCTCAAAATGCAGTACTACCGGATATATTTCGATTCTTCTCACCTTCCCCTGGAGATAGCAAGCGCAGAGGTTTTTATTGACGATCAGGACGGCACCAACAACCAGAGGGCTCTAGAAATGACTGTTTCAGGAGAAAATGGTAACTCCTACCACGGCTGGTTTGATTATCAATATCCTGGAGAGGACTATTTTCTGGATTATGCCCGGGGGGTGATAAACTTTAAGCGGACCATTCAGGATAATTTCGTCATCGCCGTATCTTACCGGGACGGCTCCTCAGTTCGGCATCCTGGGGAAGGTTATGGGATGATCAAGAAAAAACAGGATTCCCTTTATGATAAATATTACCTTAAGAATCGCTATTATCTTGGTTCCCGGAGGGTAGAAGAGGATGAGTTTACCTTAAGCATTCTCGATTTAAGTGGCCAGGTTCTCTTCGATTTCGCTCATGCTGAAGATTACCCGGAATACCAGGTGGAAGTGGATTACTATGAAGGTATTTTAGAAATTCTCAAACCCTCGGCGCCTGATCCAACCCAGCCTTTTCCCGAAGCCTATCCCCCCACCTCTCTTCACCGCTACACTATCTACACCGAGTATATTCACAGGATAGACGCTTTCCTCCTCTCTCCCGATATAATTCCTGACAGCGAGAAGGTCTATATGAATGGTCAGCTCTTGAGGAGAGATGTTGACTATCTTCTAGATTATTCTTCGGGATTTCTGAGTTTTATTGATGCGGGTAGAATCACTCCTGATACTGTAATTAAAGTAGATTATGAATATATGCCCTTTATGGGAAGAGCGGCTCCCATTTTAGGAGTTCGGGGAGAGTACCTCTTCCGGGAGGGAGTATCTTTAGGCTCCACCTTTGTTTCCCATTCTTCTCCTCGCGTGAGGGAAATTCCTCAGCTGGGAAGTGCTCCCTCTTCCCTTCAGGCTAAGGGGGTTGATCTTCACCTTAGTTTTCCTTCACGGCCAGGTGAGGCGACTGCATCTAATCCTTACCAGGTTTCTCTCTTTGGAGAAGTAGCCGAGAGCCTCCTCGATCCCAATACCTTTGGAAAGGCTATGGTTGAGAATTTTGAGCTCACCAAGATTAGTGATGAGCTAGGCAGGAATGAGGAGATGTGGCAGTACAGCAGCCGCCCTCCCGAAGCTGTCGGACCTCGAGGAGAAATTATCATATCAGATGAGGATATTCCAGGAGAAGAAATTAATCCAAATTGGAGCAAGAATGAGAGAGAAGTACTGGTTCTGGATTATGACCTTGATCTACCTGACTCCTGGGATAGTGTGGTTTACTCCATTTCCTCTCAAGGCAAAGATTACACCCAGATGCAGTTTCTGGAAGTATGGATTAAAGGAGATGGAAAAGGCGAAACTGTGCATCTGGATGTGGGTATGGTGAGTGAGGATGTGGATGGAGATGGTCCTCCTCTGAAAACAGAGGATGTCAATGGAGATGGAAAGCTTAATCCTGGTGAAGATACAGGCATCTGGATCAGAGGAAAACTGGTGGGAGAGAACAATGGAAGATTGGATACAGAAGATCTTAACCGCAATTCTTTCCTGGATACGGAGGAGATGGTATCTACCTATACTTTTTCCATAGAAGCTGACTGGACGGATTGGAGGAAGATTAACTTACCTCTGAATAGTTCTCCTGATTGGGAAACTGTCAAAAGGGTGGTGAAACACCTGCGTCTGTGGGTAGAGGGGTCCGGAGTGGAAGGAACACTAAAATTTGGGGGTCTGGATTTTTTCGGAGATCGCTGGGAAAAAGAAAATCTTTCAGCTTCCCCTATCAATACTCATGATGATCCCGAGTATGATCCCTTCTCCGATCCTGATTTTCTGGCCTATTATGAGGAGATGTACAGGGAGGCAGAGACTTACGAAGGAAAATGGAGAAAGGAAGGAGCTTTTTCCCTTGAGTATGACCTCACTTCCGGTGAAGAAGGCTGGGTTCAACAGACCTTTATTCAATCCCAGGATTATTCCTCCTATGGAAGCCTGAATTTCTGGGTGTACCGGGAGGAGGGGGATCCAGAGGCCATCTTTTATCTTCGCTTTGGCTCCGATGTTGAGGAGGGAGGAAACTACTATGAGATTTCCCGTTTGGCTGATTGGCAAGAGAAAAAGTGGTTTCACATAAAGGTGAGCTTTGAGGATCTCTTTATGATGGGAACTCCTTCTCTTGAGGAAATCGAACAGTTGCGAGCTGGTTTTCAGAACCCCACCCCGGATTCTATTCAGGGTCGAGT
>SOJT01000070.1 GCA_004376485.1 Candidatus Aerophobota bacterium
TTGAAGGGTAAAGCTAAAGGAGAGTACCAAAATGAAAGTCTCGGTAATAGGAGCCACCGGTTATACCGGAGCAGAACTGGTTAAGATTCTATTGGGGCACCCAGGAGTAGAGCTCGGATCTATCACCTCTCAGAGCTTTGCCGGGAAAAAGATCTCAGAAGTTTATCCCTATCTAGACACAGATTTAATCTTGGAAGAAATTGACCTGGATAGAATCTCTTCTGAATCCATCCTTGTCTTCGTTGCCCTTCCCCACTCCGCCTCCATGGAAGTTGTGGGGAAGCTGTGCTCTAAAGGAAAGAAAGTGATCGATCTATCGGCTGATTTTCGCCTCACCGATCCTGGTATATATGAGAAATGGTATAAAGCTACCCACACCCGAAAAGAGCTTCTCAAGGAAGCCGTCTATGGCCTTCCTGAAATCTACGGGGAGAGGATACGGGGAGCCTCTCTGGTAGCTAATCCTGGTTGCTATCCTACCTCTATCATCCTGGCCCTGGCTCCTCTTATCCAAAATGAGATTATCGAAGAGGAAGGGATCATAATTGATGCCAAATCAGGAGTTAGCGGAGCAGGGAGAAAACTTACCCTGAACACTCATTATCCGGAGATAAATGAGAGTCTTTATCCTTACCAGGTGGAAGGCCATCGTCATATCCCTGAGATGGAGCAGGAGCTTAGTAAGATGGCTGGAAAGAAAATCAATATCACCTTCGTCCCTCATCTGGTTCCTCTGAATCGCGGAATCATCTCTACCTGTTATGCCACCTTGAGGTCCTCTTTTAAAAAAGAGGATATCTTTGCTTTTTATAAAGATTTCTATGAAGATGCGCCCTTTGTCCAGATCCTCTCGCCGGGAGAGTTTCCCCACATTAAAGATGTCATCTACTCTAACCGATGCCGCATAGGAATAGCTATAAATAATGATCTCAGACGCATCATAGTCATCTCTTCTCTGGATAATCTGGTGAAGGGGGCCTCGGGCCAGGCTGTGCAGAATATGAACCTCATGCTGGGGCTGGATGAAAAAATGGGACTGCTCTAAGGAGGAAAATTTGAGAGAGATAGAAGGAGGAATTACCGCTCCTCGAGGATTTGAGGCAGCAGGAGTTCATTGTGGAATCAAAAAGGCGCATCCTGATTTGGCTTTAATATATTCCTCTTCTCCTGCCGTTGCCTGCGGTATGTTTACCACCAACAAAGTAAAAGCTGCCCCCATTCAAGTCTCACTAAGGAAACTCCGAAATAGACAGGCGCAGGCTATCGTGGTTAACAGCGGGAACGCCAACACCTGTACGGGCAGGCAAGGAATAAAGGACGCCGAAGAGATGGCTGCTATGGCCGCCCGAGAGCTTCAAATCAGCGAAGATGAGGTTCTGGTCGCCTCTACCGGGGTAATTGGAAAATCCCTACCCCTATCCAAGATTGCTGAAGGGATAAGAGGAGCCAGCCAGTCCCTCTCACCTCAAGGAGGAGGTGAAGCTGCCCGGGCCATTTTGACTACGGATACCACTGCTAAAGAGATCTCAGTGGAAACTGATATCGCGGGAAGGGGAAAGAGAAAGGTGAGAATAGGGGGAATATGTAAGGGAGCAGGGATGATTTCACCTAACCTTGCTACTATGCTCTGCTTCATCACCACTGATGCCTGCATTACCCCCGATGCCCTCCAGGAAGCTACCCGCTCTGCTGCAGGTAAATCTTTCAATCAGATCAGCGTGGATGGAGATATGAGCACCAATGACACCCTCCTGGTTCTGGCCAATGGTCTGGCAGGAAATAAGAGGATCAAGACCTGGCGCAAAAAAAAGAAAACAAGGGTTAAGGATGAGAATTTTGACCTCTTCTCCCGGGCCCTGGACTTTGTCTTGATCCACCTGGCTAAACTTATCATTAGCGATGGAGAAGGAGCCACCAAGTTTATTGAAGTTAAGGTAAATGGAGCTCCCTTTCCCAAGGATGCCCGGAGAATAGCCAGAGCCGTAGCTAACTCAAACCTCGTAAAAGCCGCTCTTGCCGGGGCATCGCCCAACTGGGGAAGAGTGATGGCTGCCCTGGGAGCAGCTCATACTAAGATAAACCCGGATAAGGTGGATATCTATTTCGATGATCTAAGAGTGGTAAAGAGAGGAATGGGTGCGGGAACGAAAGATAAGATCTTGAGAGATCTCCTGAGAAGTAAGGATATAAGGATAACTATTGATCTGAACCAGGGGAAAAATTCCACCACCTTCTGGGGATGTGATTTAACCGAAAAATACGTAAGAATTAATAAATCATACCTTTAAAATTGAGAGAAAGATTTTCTCTGGATGATGAGGTGATAGAAGCTATTCTGGAGCCCCAGAATAGAATTATTATGGTCGTAGGGGCCTCAGATACAGGAAAAACCACCCTGGTGGAAGATATTCTCACCCTACTTGCCCGGACATTTAAAAAAGTGGCGGTAGTAGACGGAGATATCGGCCAGTCTCACCTGGGTCCTCCCACCACCATAGGCTGGGGACTGATACAGAATAAGTTTGAGAGTTGGAAAAAGATACCCTCAAGAGATTTTTACTTTGTTGGCGCCACCTCCCCCCTTGGCAACTTGCTTCCCACAGTTGTCGGAGCCAAGTTAATCTCAGAGATAGCCAAGAATCATGCAGAGAAGGTAGTTATGGATACCACGGGAATGGTGAAGGGAGGTGCGGGAAAGGCCCTGAAAATCTCTAAGATCGACCTCATCCGACCCCAGCTCATTCTGGCCCTTCAAAGAGAGGATGAACTGGAGCATATCCTCATCTTTTTCCGGGGAATGCGGCT
>SOJT01000042.1 GCA_004376485.1 Candidatus Aerophobota bacterium
GTTGTGTCTTTCCCACCCCGGTAGGACCCAGAAACATGAAGCAGCCAATGGGTCTTTTTATGTTCTTTACCCCTGCCCTGGCTCTTCGAATGGACTGAGAGATAACTCTAACCGCCTCATCCTGCCCCACTATTCTTTTGTGCAGTTTATCCTCCATATTAAGGAGTTTGGAGGTTTCGCCTCTTGTCATCTCGCTTACCGGGATACCAGTCCAGCTAGAAACAATGTAAGCTACATCTTCTGGACTTACCTTGAGGGTGGGTTTTTCTTTATCCGGGCTCATTTTCATTTTCTCTTTAAGCTTACCTTCCCGGTCCCTCAAGGCCGCTGCTTTCTCAAATTCCTCATTTTTCACAGCCTTTTCTTTCTCCCCTCTTATCCTTTGTAGTTCTTCTTTTATCTTGCCCGTATTTGGGTAGGCTAAAGCTTTTCCGATCTTCACCCTGGCTGATGCCTCATCCATAACGTCAATGGCTTTGTCGGGAAGGAACCTTCCCTGGATGTAGCGCTCTGAGAGCCGGACCGCTGCCTGGATAGCTTCCCCGGTTATTTTTACTCCGTGGTACTTCTCGTATCTTGGTCTTAGGCCCTCCAGAATTTTGACTGTCTCCTCCACTGTGGGCTCGGATACTGTAACTGGCTGAAATCTTCTCTCCAGAGCACTGTCTTTCTCCACATACTTTCGGTATTCATCCAGAGTGGTCGCTCCGATACACTGAATTTCCCCTCTAGCCAAAAAAGGCTTGAGAATATTGGAAGCGTCAATAGCTCCTTCAGCCGCCCCTGCTCCTACTAGAGTGTGCAGCTCATCCACAAAGAGAATTACGTCCTTGGAGGATGTTATTTCCGAGATAACTTTCTGGATTCTCTTTTCAAACTCACCCCGGTACTTGGTTCCCGCTACTGCTCCTCCCAGGGAAAGAGCGAGAAGCCTTTTTCCCTTGAGATTGTCTGGAACTGATCCCTCTACCATCCTTTGAGCCAAACCCTCGACTGCCGCAGTTTTTCCCACTCCCGCCTCACCGATGAGCACCGGGTTGTTCTTGGTCTTGCGGGATAGAATGTGAATGACTCTTTCAATTTCCTTCTCCCTTCCAATTACCGGATCAAGTTTTCCTTCCCGAGCAAGCTTGGTAAGATCCCGACTGAACTTATCCAGAGCCGGGGTCCTCCTAGACTTTGAAGATCCCTGAGCGGAGGAGGTCTCTGCCAGAGTCGAAACTTCTTCTCTCAAGGAGTTCGGGTCCAAACCTCCTCCAGCTAGGGCTCGTGATGCAGCTCCTGGTGCCTGAACCAATCCCATAAGGATATCAGTAGCGCCTATATGGTTTCTTTCTGCCCTTCTAGCTTCCAGGGCAGCTATTTCAAGAGCTTTTCTGGCTTCGAGAGTGAGGGGAGTCTCCTCAAACAAAGATTTCCCCTCTCCCTGAGCTGGATCAAATTCCAGCATTCTTTGAAGAGCTTCTGTATCCACTCCCGAACTCTTCAGGACTGTGGACAGATCCGCATCCTCGAGAAGAGCCAGAAGCAGATGTCCTGTGCCCACATATGAATATCCTGATCTTCCTGCTTTTTCTTGGGCAAGAAGAAGGATCTTTCTTGCTTTATCAGAAAGTCTTTCAAACATTTTTTTCTCCTTTTATGGTTCCAAGAATTTCTTTGCTTAGCTATAGACCTTTTTCTCTGAAGAAAGAGACGGGGTCATCCGTTTCTTCATCCAGCCTCGCTGCTCGGATGAAGGAGCGGATACCACGTACGAAAAACTCTCTTTCTTCTCTATCCATACGAGAGATAAGATCATTGAGTCTTTTTAGTCTCTCTTTCTCCAGATCCTGGACTACATTCCTTCCTGTTCTGGTAAGATGAATCTCAACGCTGCGTCCGTCAAAGCTGCTTTTTATTCTTACTGCCCATCCTTTGTCTACCAGTACATCTACCATATTGGTTGCCGAGGGATAGGTGATGGAAAGACCCCGGGCTAACTCGCCCATACAACAGCTCTGATGGTGTAATAGATAAGAAACGGTGCGAATAACGGAGAAACTAGGTTTCTCCTTAAGAGAAGAAATAGCCGAGGATGTTAGCTCTTCCAGGGTCCTCTTGATAAGTGCAAGAAGCCTTATTTCCTCATCTATCATTTCTCTCCTCACATTTATTTAGTTAGTCTAAATAAATAGCACAAAAAAATAAAATGTCAAGTCCCCCTGGCCTATTTTCTTCTAAGGTTCCATTTTTTCTTAAACTCTTTGAGCCTGCCCTTCAACTCAGATTCTAGGGTCCTACTCCACCTTTTCCTTTACTCATAGCTCTTCTTGCTCTTCGAGGTAGGTATTTACCAAGACATTAGCACTATCAGTAGGGCTACATGCTAAGGGAAAAGGTTTGCTAGAGCGGCTTAGGGTGGGTTGTATATATGTCAAACGCCGGTGGATTATGCAGGTGTTTTTTAACGGCGCAAAGCTCAGCAGACTTTATCACACTTTTTCTATATTTTTCTGGAAATTCAGGGGGAAGTTGAATCTCTATGGTGATTTTGTCAATCATCCTGGTTTCTGAATTTCTCTGTGTGCGTTGAATTACTTTTAGTCCTTCGGTAGGAATGTTGCGTAGCTGGCAAAAGGAGAGGATGTAAATACCAGCGCAGGTGCCAATAGAAGCCAGAAATAGGTCGAAAGGTGCAGGAGCTGAAAGGTTACCTCCACCGTGCTCCCCCTGGTCGGTTTTGATGGTAAAACCTTTGTACATAGCATCTACCCTTTTGCCTCCCGGGAAAACAATCTCCATATCCATT
>SOJT01000218.1 GCA_004376485.1 Candidatus Aerophobota bacterium
GGGTTGAAACATTTATATATTGGAGAGGAGGCAGTTGCTGTAGGAGTGACATTTAACCTCAGGGAAGATGATTACATTGGAAGCACCCATCGAGGTCATGGCCACCTAATTGCCAAAGGTGGCGATGTTAAGATTATCATGGCAGAACTTTACGGGAAAAAGACGGGCTACTGCAAGGGAAAAGGCGGCTCCATGCATATTGCCGATATTAACATAGGAATCCTGGGAGCTAATGGCATAGTGGCGGCTAACATACCTATTGTTGGTGGAGCTGCTCTTTCTGCGAAACTTAGAGGAACCGATCAGGTTGCTGTGAGCTTCTTTGGAGATGGAGGAGCAAATGAAGGAATGTTTCATGAAGGAGTAAATTTAGCCTCGGTTTGGAAGCTTCCGGCTATTTTTGTCTGTGAAAATAATCAGTATGCCATCTCCACCTCTCAATCTAAAGTTACTGCCATACCTAATATAGCTGACAGGGCAAGTAGCTACGGCATACCCGGATTTGTAGTTGACGGTATGGACGTATTAGCCGTTTATGAGATTACGGGAGAAGCTGTAGCTCGAGCAAGAGAGGGTAAGGGGCCCACTCTAGTTGAGTGTAAAACTTACCGTTTTAAAGGTCACTATGTTGGAGAAGGCTCCAGAGAGTTAAGTTATAGATCGAGGGAAGAATTGCAAAAGTGCCAGGAAAAATGCCCTATCGAGAAATCCAAACAGGTTCTAACCAAAGAAGGTATCCTAACCGAGGAACTGGCAGAGAAAATAAATCGCCAGATTGATAAAGAGCTAGAGGAAGCGATAAAGTTTGCCGAGGGAAGTCCCTACCCTTCCCCAGAGGATGCCCTGGAGGATCTCTTTTTTGAGGAGGAGACATAGTATGAGAGAGATAACCTATGGTGAGGCTGCAATAGAGGCAATTGGAGAAGAAATGGAAAAAGATGATAGAATTTTCTATATGGGAGAAGACGTGGGGCGGTTTGGTGGATCCTATGGAACAACAAAAGGACTTTGGGAAAGATTTGGGGACGATAGGGTTAAGGATACCCCCATGTCCGAGGCAGCTATGGTAGGCTACGCTTTGGGAGCTGCAATCACAGGCATGCGTCCCGTTGTAGAGATAATGTTTGTTGATCTTTTGTGCTTGGCAATGGATCAGATTGTAAACCAGGTAGCAAAGATACATTATATGTTTGGGGGTAAGGCGAAGGTACCTTTGGTTATAAGGGTTCCCTTTGGAGGGTTGAGAAGAGCAGCAGGTCAACATTCTCAGCATCTCGAAGCTTGGTTTCTTCATACCCCTGGGCTCAAGATTGTGGTACCTTCAGACCCTTACCATGTTAAGGGTCTCCTTAAGACAGCAATAAGAGAAAATAATCCTGTCATGTGTTTGGAACACATACTCTTGTACCAGATAAGAGGCGGAGTGCCTGAAGGCGATTATACCTTACCTATAGGGAAAGCTCAAATAAAGAGAGAGGGTAAAGATGTAACGGTAGTGAGTTATTCCTTGATGCTTCATCGCTGTCTTTCTGTGGCAGAGAAGCTCCATAAACAAGGAATCGAAGTGGAGGTTATCGATCTAGGGAGCCTTCATCCTCTTGATATGGAAACCGTGGTAGCTTCGGTTAAGAAGACAAATAGGGTGGCTATTGTTCATCAGGCGTGTTTGACAGGAGGAGTAGGAGCTGAGGTTGGTATACGTATAACAGAGGCTGCGTTTGATTATCTGGATGCTCCGGTGAAAAGAATTGCAGCCCGAGATGTACCTGTACCTTTCAGCCCTGTCCTAGAGGATTTTGTGGTCCCAACTGAGGAAAGAATTGAAGGGGAGATTAAAGGGATGCTATAGGGCCCTGTACGAACTTTTCAGCAAATGAAGGAGTGAAATATGGCCACCGAAGTAATTATGCCCAAGCTGGGAGAGACGATGGAAGAAGGAACTGTCGTACTCTGGCTGAAAAAAGAAGGAGAGAGTATAAAAAAAGGTGAAGGCCTTCTGGAGATTATGACGGAAAAGGCAACCTATGAAATAGAGGCCCCCCAGGACGGAGTACTCCTGAGGATCCTGGTGGGGGAAAATGAGGTTCGACCGATAGGCCATTTTTTGGCAGTGGTGGGAGAAAAGAATGAGGATATATCCGATCTTCTTGCTCAGGCAGAGCGAATAAAAATTTCTCCGGCAGCCAAAAGATTAGCGGAGGAACATGGAGTCGACTTAAGCCGGATTAAAGGATCTGGTCCAGAGGGGAGAATAGTAAGAGATGATATTCTAAGAGCGGTGGAGGAGAAGAAAGAGAAGCCCCTGAAGGGGAAATTCCTTACCCCCACCGGTATTAAGAAACTAACCGCTGAGAGAATGAGTGAAAGTTTCAAAACCGCTCCCCATTTTTCTGTAAGCATTGATGTAGAGATGGGAAGTCTCCTCGATCTCATCAAAAAAATGGGCCCTGAAGTGGAAAGGAAATTTTCTGCTTCCCTCTCTCTTACTGCTGTTCTTATCAAAGGAGTAGCCAGGGCACTAAAAGATCATCCCCTCATGAACTCCAGATTCGTCGAGGGGAAGATTGAGCTGATAGAGGATATCAACTTGAGTGTGGCTGTGGCCACGGAAGAAGGACTCCTGGTACCGGTTATCCATAAGGCTGATGGAATGTCCCTGGGGGAGATTTCCTCCGTCCTTAAAGAGCTCACTGATAAGGCTCGGAAAGGAAGACTTTCCCTGCAAGATGTCTCCGGTGGCACTTTTACCGTTTCTAATCTGGGGATGTTCGGGATAGA
>SOJT01000137.1 GCA_004376485.1 Candidatus Aerophobota bacterium
ATTACGGGAGATGCTGATGCACTAGGCCGGCGAAAAGAGTTCTGGCAGGAAATTGTCAGTGCTTATGAGAAAGAGGGAGAGGATGGAGTTAAATCTATCTTAAGCAAGCGAAGCTGCAGCATAACTGAGGAGTTTAGTAAACTATTGAGACGTCTTGAAGAGAAGTTATAGGACAGAAAAATGATTAGCCTCAGGCGATTGAAGATAAAAGGTTTCCGAGCATACACAGAGACCAGGGAGTTCAGCTTTAACAGTCCCATGGTTCTTCTCCTGGGAGAAAACCATCGGGGGAAAAGCAGCACCCTGAATGCTATTGAGTGGTGTCTTTTTGGAAAGGAGTGCATGGGAAAAGGAACGGGAATTCGTGAGCGTATTAACTGGGAAGTGCCTAACCGAAATATGAAGCCCCCTGGTGTGTCGGTTATATTGGAACTTGAGGACGAAAAGAAACGGCGCTATGTTATCTGGCGTACTCTAAGCCCGCGGGGAAGAGGAAGAAGTTTGGAGGAGAAGCTGAGAGTCACCCTCCCTGAGGGAAGTTCGGTAGAGGGAGAAGAAGCTAAGGAAAAACTCACCCAGCTGGTTAAACTCTCTTTCAGAGACTTTCTGACTATAGTCTATCAACATCAGGAAGCTATTCGAGCTGTTCTCACCCAGGAGCCAAGGGATAGAAATGATGCCATTGACCGGCTCCTGGGGCTTTCAGACTACAGAAACATACTGACAGGTATTGAAGCAGCGAGGCTGGAAAAAGAGCAAAGAGAAATCGGTGCCAGTTTTGACGGTTTTGCTGAGAAAGTAGAAGTCGCTTTGCGAACGCAAAGAAGTGACTTGAGGGACAGGGTAGAGAGGGCAGCAAAGAAAGGGGTGAAGAAGATCCAACTCAATGAGAGAGAAGCATTGAAGATTGCTAAAGATGCTAAAAATCAGCTTCTTCAATTTGCTCATCAAATAGGCTTGGTTCTGCCTGATATATCCCCTCCAGAGGGATGGAAGGGTCTATCACAGTTTCAGACACTCTTAGAGGCAGAGATAAAAAGATTTCGCTCAGAGATACCTGAGGTTAAAAGGCAACAAGATTTGTTCAGGGAGAGATCAAAAATTATGGAATTGAGAGAGGGGTATAGGCGAGAAAAAGAGAGGGGCGATGATATCCGTCAGAGGTTCCAGGATTTCCTCAGAGAAAAAGGGAGCGATAAGGTGCTAGATGGGAAGATCAAAGAGATAATAGAGGAAATTGATAGCCAAGAGAAAAAGTTAAAAAAGGTAAATGCCAGAGCAGCCCTAATAAGAGATGCTATTGAGTATTTAAGCTGTGGTGTGAGAAGCTCCCAGGATCGTTGTCCTCTTTGCGGTAACACCGCTCCTGACTTAGCGAAACATTTAAAAGAAGAATGGGAAAAGAGAGTGGGAAACGAGGTGCATAAGTTTCAAAAGCAAATAGAAGATCTGAGAATAAACTTGAGGGAGCTAAAAGACTTATCTGAGGAGTACGGTAGGCTTAAGGAAAAGCTTAAAAGTGCTGAAGAGACACTTAAGGAAATCAATAGAAAAATTGCACAGGCTGTGGGTAGGGAGATTACCGAGAGAGACGATCCCTATGTTCTGGTTAATAAAAAGCTAGATAGCATTGACAAAGAACTAAAGAAACTTGAAGATGCAGTGAGATCCAGGCAAGGTATACTGGACGGTATTGCTCATCTTTTGGATCAAATAGAGGCTATTGTGGATATACTAAATGGCGAACAAAAAATGAGGATTGTAGAGGAGATTCAAGTATCACCTGAATATAGACGAATGGAAGAATTGAAAGACGAGTTTGCTATTTTACTTGACGATATAGATAAGATAAAACAGGCTGTAAGTGAGATATCTCATGAAGAAGCACGACAAAAAGTTGGGGCAGCAGAAAAGGTGATAGATAATTATTTCCGAGAGATAGCCAGCAATCCATGGGTAAGCAACATAGAATTTTCAGTAAGTGTTGATTCTAGAACAGCTCGCAACCACTATGAGTTTAGAGACCAGAATGGGCAGGATCTGACCCCTATTCTCAGCCAGGGAGATCTTAATGCTATGGCGCTGTCTATTTTTCTGGGGATGGCCACATCTAGAGCAGTAAAGGAGTCTTTTGGATTCGTTATGCTAGATGATCCCTCCCAGAGTTTAGGTTCTGGCCACAAAGAAAAATTGATTGAGGTCTTGGATGAGGTTCTCAAGGATAGGATGGTTGTCTTATCCTCTATGGATAAAGAGCTACAAGATTTGGTCTTCTCAAAAATTACTGGAGCAAAGAAAAAATATGTTTTTTCAAACTGGACTCCAGAGGAAGGTCCCCAGATCAGAGAAGAGTAGACTATGAAAACTGAAACTTATGAGCGGCTAAAAAGCTTATATGAGGAGCACAAGTCGCGCGAGTTTGGCAAACTTTGCCAGAAATTCCTGGCCATTGCCTTTCAGACGGCAGGCTATACTCACATAGAGGAAAGAGGGGTGCAAGGTGTGGATTTTGATGCAGCAAAAGAGGGAAAAGAAAAATACGCTGTTGAAGTTAAGACCACAGTAGGAAAGAGCGTCAATTTTGAGCAAAAGGATGTAGAAGGTCTAAAAAGGCGTAAAAAGGACGGTTATCAACCTGTATTGGCTGTGCTTCGCCTTAATAGGTTCTCAGATTGGATCCTGGCCACTGCTGATACCATCAAATCAGGGAATCTCTATATAGATTCTCTTCGGGTTCATAGGTTACCTGAACTTGAAAGATGCATAGGTCCGCTTTT
>SOJT01000025.1 GCA_004376485.1 Candidatus Aerophobota bacterium
TATGCTCATAGTTATCTCTGTAAATGGTATGTCCTTGCCTGAGGCAGAAATCGCCGATTTAACCATGTTCACCAATCCAAAACAGCAAGGCACCTCCATGTGGGCGCAGGTTATGGATTTTATATTGTTATCCTTTAAGATCTGGGCAATCTTTTCTTTATAAAATTCGACATCATCCAATTTAGGGCAACCTACCAGTAAAATCTTTCCTTTTAATAAATCATCGTGGAAATCCGCATAAGCAAAGGAAACGCAGTCTGCGGCTATCAACAAATCAGCATCCTTTAAATAGGGAGCATTCGGCGGAACAAGCATAATTTGAATTGGCCACTGCCTGAGCTCGGATATGCCTTTGGAGATGGCCTTCTTTTTTTCAGCCACCTCTTCTTCCTCTCTAAAATCCATCATCTTTGAGCCCGGACAGCCAGAGAAAGAAGCTATATGTTCATGCCCTCTGTGCAAAGGTTCTTCTCCACGAGGAATTTCTATATTCCTCTCTTTTAGGAAATCTATGGCCTCTTTGAGATATTCACTCTGGCTGTGCTCCTTAAGATGCTCCAGGTGCGCTTTTATTACATTCTTTCCTTGCTTTACCATATTTCTCATAACCTCTCTCTCGTCGTACTCTTCGGCCTCTCTTTCCTCAATAGTAATTGCACCTTCAGGACAACTTCCTATGCAGGCACCCAATCCATCGCAGAATAGATCACTTATAAGCCTTGCCTTGCCATCTATAATCTTTAGTGCTCCTTCAGGGCAGTCGGGAATACACAGGCCGCAGCCATCACACTTTTCTTCATCTATCCTTATTATCTTTCTCTTTGCCATATCTCTATCCTTCTTTCCATTTTTTGAATGGGCTATTTTAACATCCTCATTTAGGTAAATTGATTTACTCATAAATAAGACCAAAATAGTCTCATTAAAGGGTAAAAAATATCTTCGTGGCCTACTTCTTTTCTTAGATAAGACTTTTTCACCCCCTTTTCCCCTTTAACTGCCTCCACGCATCTGACCCCAGGCATTGCTCGGCGGCTTTACACCAATCAATACAGGAAGGAGTTTTCTTCCCATAGACTTCTCTACCACAGCGAGGACACCTTGCCCTTAACTCATCTGAGAAAATCTCCACCTCCCAGCCGCAACCAGGACATCGGTAAAACTCTGCCTCTAGGCTCCTCTCAGATTGACCGGGACAGCGATAGCTCCTCATCACTACCCCCTTTTCAGATCGCTTCCACCCTTTTTACTTCGGGAACTTCCTTTTTAAGAACTCTTTCAATCCCCGCCTTTAAAGTCATCGTCGCCATGGGGCAGCCTCCACAGGCTCCGGTAAGTCTAACCTTGACTACTCCCTCATCACTAACTTCAATCAGTTCCACATCGCCCCCATCGGCTTGCAAGGATGGCCTTACTTTGGCCAGGGCTTTCTCAACCTTTTGCTGCATTTTGTTTTCCTCCCTCAATCAGATCCTTAATGGTAGTGCTGTTTAAAATTTGAAGAAAATTCTCTTGTGTTTTTCGCCAGAAATTCGAGGCCATGCATTCACTCGAGCGAGGACAAGGTTCTTTTTCTCGAAGACACCTGACCAAGCCCATTCCTTCTTCCAAAGGCCTGATTACCTCGGCTACAGTGATATCTTTCGGGGAACGAGCAAGACTAACTCCTCCCCCTCTACCTTTGAAGGAATTAATTATGCCGGATTTCACTAAGGTTTGGAATATCTTTCTTAGGAATTCTTCAGGGATCTCGGTAGCCCGGGAAATTTCATCTAGAGAGTAGCGGCGATGTTCATCTTTTTGAGATAAATAAAGAACACCGGCCATGCCATAATCTGCTCCCTGGGTCAATTTCATTACATGTCCTTAATTGGACTAATTTACTCTCATTATAACTAAAAATTTTAACTTGTCAACCCCTTCTCCCCTATAAGATAAATTGAAATTAAAACAGTAGTTACCTTTAAAAAATGTCCTCTAATCCTCTGCTCTCCTCTAAATTGTCATTCTTTCTTCATACTCCTCGGTTTTGCTATCTTCTCACCTTTCCCATGTGTAGACAGGGGGGGGCGGTGTTTCTTCACCGCCCCGAAAACCTTACCTTGCTATCCTGGGTGAACCTAACAGCAGCCTCTCTTCTTTTCCATCTTCATGTACTTCATGGGATCCTCTTCAAATTTCTCCTTGCAGGCCTCAGCGCAAAAGTAGAAGGTCTTTCCCATATGCTCGGAAGTAGCTGCTGCCTCATCCTCGTCTACTTCCATTCCGCAAACTGGGTCTTTTGCCATCTTACCTCACCTCCTTATCCTTCAGTTTTTTTCATTCAGCGCTTTAGATAATCCGGATGAATATTAGCCTTCCTCAGGCGATTAGCATTGGTGACCACGCTTACGGAGCTGGAAGTCATGGCGAGATCGGCAAGAGGGCCAGGGTAACCATTCCCGATTCAGTATTTATCAAATATCTGTACATCTTACAGCCTGACTCTCTTCAATCTCAGGGCGTTGGAAACTACCGAAATGGAGGAAAAAGCCATGGCCGCCGCGGCAATTACTGGACTGAGGAGAAAGCCAAAAAATGGATAAAGCACCCCTGCCGCAATGGGAATCCCGGTGGTGTTGTAACCAAAAGCCCAGAATAGATTCTGTTTGATATTCCTTAAAGTGGCGGCGCTTAATTTGTACGCTTTGACCACATCGAGGATATCGCTTTTCATCAACACAATCTTGGCCGACTCCATAGCCA
>SOJT01000023.1 GCA_004376485.1 Candidatus Aerophobota bacterium
CTATCTTTTAAGACATCGAAATAGAAAGAACTCAGCTCATTGGTAGCAAAAAGGTGGAGAAGTTGAACAGCTTCATGGAATTTGAATTTTTCAAAGCTAACTGTCACTTTTTTTATTAGTTTTTGAAGACGAGAAAGGAGCCATCTATCAATGCCCTGTAGTTCTTCAGGAGGTAGAGTGTCTCTCAAGTAATCAAAATCATAAAGGTTTCCCAGAAGAAACCTATAGGTATTTCTTATTCTTCGGTAAACTTCTACTGTATACTTAAGAATTTCCTCGGAAATTCTAATATCCTGAGTATAGTCCTCAAGAGATGCCCAGAGTCTTAAGACATCTGCTCCATGAGTGGAAACAATCTCCTGGGGATCAACTACATTACCCAGAGATTTGGACATTTTTTTCCCTTCTGAATCCACCACGAACCCATGGGTAAAAACCCCTCGATAAGGGGGTCTGCCTTTGAGAGCCATAGAAGTAAGAAGAGAAGTCTGAAACCAACCTCGATGTTGATCTGATCCCTCCAGATACAGATCAGAAGGATCTCCTAGGGTCTCTTCCTGGACAAGCACAGCCTGATGGGAAACTCCTGATTCGAACCAGACATCAATAATATCTTCTTCCTTTTTAAATTTTCCCCCACCGCATCGCTCGCACCTGTAGCCTGGAGGTAAGATTCGCTCAATAGGCTCTTCAAACCAGCAATCCGAGCCATATTTGGAGGTGAGGTTTTTGATTTTATCGATAATTTTTTCATCTATAATAGCTTCTCCACAACCCTCACAGTGAACCGCCGGGATTCCCACTCCCCAGTATCTCTGCCGAGAAAGACACCAATCAGGTCTTTCTTTCAGCATGCTCTCCATTCTCATTGTACTTGCAGGAGGAATCCATTTCACCTCATTTTTAACTGCTCCTATAGCCTTTTCTCTCAAATTGTGCTTGTCCACAGCTAGAAACCACTGGGGAGTAGCTCTGTAGATTAAAGGGGACCTGCATCTCCAGCAATGAGGATAGGAATGAACAACTTTCCCATAATGCAAAAGATACCCCTTTTGTTTGAGCTTCTCCATAATAAGGGAATTAGCTTCAAAAACCTGGATTCCCTTCAGATCTCCTGCCTGGGAGGTAAATTTCCCTTCCCCATCTACGGGAGAAAGAACGGGTAGGTTATGCTCCAGGCCAAGAAGATAATCCTCATCTCCATGTCCGGGAGCGGTATGTACACATCCAGTACCCTCATCCAGTGAAACATAATTCGCGGCAAGAACCTCTGATTCTCTATTTATAAAGGGATGCTTGTACCTCAGCCCCCTCAGTTTCTCTCCTTTGTGTATCGAAACGGCTCTGGTAGGCTCTATTCCAATCTCTTCCTTGAGTCTTGCCAGGCGATCTTTAGCCAGAATAAGAATTTCTTTATCTACCTCAACCAGAGCGTAGAGATGATGAGGATGAATGGCCACAGCTAGATTTGCCGGCAGGGTCCAGGGAGTAGTTGTCCATATTAAAAGATAGACAGGGAGGGGTGAAGAAGTTAGACTAAGATTGTCTTTAACCGGGAATTTTACATAAATAGAGGGGGACTCTTTCTCCTTGTATTCTATTTCTGCTTCAGCCAGAGCCGTCTGGCAGCGGAAGCACCAGCGAATGGGTTTGAGCCCTCTATAGATATATTGTCTTTGAGCCAGTTTGCCAAATGCCCCGATAACTTCTCCCTCGTAGGAGGGGCTTAAAGTAAGATAAGGATTTTCCCACCTTCCGAACACTCCCAGTCTCTTGAATTGATTCCTTTGTTCCTTGACAAAATGGAGGGCATATTCCCTGGCTTTTTTTCTAAACTCCAGCCGGGAAATTTTATTCTTATTCATCCTCAATTTTTTGAACAATTGATGCTCCACCGGCAGACCATGGCAGTCCCAACCAGGAATATAGGGGGAGTCAAAACCTTGCATGGTCTTGTACTTCACTACTAGGTCTTTGAGAACCTTGTTCAGAGCCTGCCCCAGGTGGATGTTTCCATTGGCATAGGGAGGACCGTCGTGCAGGATATATTTAGGATGGCCCTTGCGCTCCTCTCTTATCCTCTGGTAGACCCTCTTTTCCTCCCAAAAATTCAAGATTTGAGCTTCCCTCTGGGGAAGGTTGGCTTTCATGGGGAAACTCGTTCTGGGAAGATTAAGAGTTTTTCTATATTCCATTTTCTCCTCACCCTAAATGAGACTTGGATTTGCTCCTTTTCTTTTTCAAATCTTCTCCACTACCCTCTTCACCAGCCGGGTTATCCTGGGTTCAGCTTCTTTGGCCACACGGATCATGTACCTAAGATCGAGGGGACTCAGCCGGTCAGGTATGCACTCGTCCGTAATGCAGCTAATCCCCAAAACCTTAAGTCCCGAGTGACGGGCAACAATGACTTCGGGTACAGTGGACATACCCACAGCGTCTGCTCCAATCAGACGCAAGAATCTATACTCTGCACGAGTCTCAAAGTTGGGCCCTGTTACTCCTACATAAACTCCCCGATGAATTCTAATCTTCTCCTGGATGGCTATTTCCTCAGTAAGTTCAACAAGACGCAGGTCGTAGGGTTCGGACATATCGGGAAAGCGGGGACCAAGACGATCATCATTGGGGCCAATAAGAGGATTATTGCCGGTGAGATTAATATGATCGGTAATGATCATCAAATCCCCTGCCTTGAAGTTAGGGTTCATTCCTCCCGCTGCGTTTGATTCTATGAGAAG
>SOJT01000008.1 GCA_004376485.1 Candidatus Aerophobota bacterium
GATTAATTGGCTCTTTTGACATGCTGGTGATGTCAGATGAGATAATTGGAATGGCAAAAAGATTTATGCGGGGTATACCCACTACCAAAGAAGATCTTGCGGTTGATTTAATTGATAAGGTTGGACCAGGGGGCAGCTATCTAACTGAGGAACATACGCTTAAGCATTTTAAAACTGAACATTGGTACCCCAGGCTTATGGATCGGAGTGAGTACAGAAAATGGTCTTCTGAGGGGGGAAAAACTTTAGCTCAAAGAACTAATGAGATGGTTAAAAAAATTTTAGAAGAATACAAACCATTTCCTTTGGAGGAGAAAAAGAAAAAGGAGATAATAGCCTTGATTAAAAACGAAGAAAAATCCAGGAAATTAAGGGAGGAATAAATGGAAGCAAATTTAAGTAAAATTGAAGGGACCCAATTTAGAGTTCTCTCACTCAATCAAATAAAAAAAATTCACCTCACTACATTGGAGGTTTTGGAAAGAACCGGTGTTCGAATTAAGTGTCAAGAGGCCCTTGATCTATTGCAGAAGGCTGGATGTAAGATAGAAAGTGAGGTAGTTCATTTTCCTCCCCATCTTGTAGAGTGGGCAATAAACTCTGCTCCTTCTCAAGTTCTTCTATCCGACCGTTTGGGAGATAAAAAGTTAGCTTTAGGTGGTCATAATAGTTATTTTGGCCTGGGGCCAACCCTGCTTAATATGATTGATCCTGAAACAGGAAAAAGACGCCCATTTAAGAAAGAGGATACAGCAAATGCAGCTAAAGTCGCCGATGCTCTACCTAACATTGACTGGGTTATGGGATTGGGTACAATTAGTGATGTTCCACCTCAGTATTCGGATCGTTTTGAATTTGAGGCAATGGTTAAAAATACCTCCAAACCTATTGTAATATGGAACTACACTAAGGAAGGATTAAAGGATACTATGGAAATGGCCTCTGCAGTAGTGGGAGGAAAAGAAAATCTACTTAAAAGACCCTTTATTGCCGCCTATTCTGAACCCATCTCTCCCCTAACTGGAGATAGAGCGGCTACAGAAAAACTTCTTTTGGCTGCTGAGTATGGAATACCTATAATTCACACTCCCTGCATCCAGAGTGGAGCCAGTGGTCCGGTTACTCTTGCGGGTGAGTTGGTCAGTGCCAATGCAGAGAATTTAAGCTCTCTGGTAATGGCTCAGCTAAAAAGAAAAGGTGTTCCCTTCTTAATAGGCGGAGTGCTTACTATTATGGATATGCGAGATGCTCAGATGTCCTACGGAGCACCAGAACTTTCCCTGGCTCTATCTGGCTTTACCGATATTGCCCACTATTACGGAGTTCCCACCTGGGGAACAGCAGGGTGTAGTGATTCTAAGCTTCCTGATGAACAGGCAGCTGTTGAGGCAACATTTTCCTGTCTTTTTTCAATGTTTAGTGGAGCTAACCTTGTCCACGATGTAGGGTATTTGGAATCGGGGAAAACAGGGGCTTTAGAAATGATAGTTATGGTTGATGAGATATTAGGCTACATAAAAAGAATAGATCGAGGAATTGAGGTAAACGAGGAAACATTAGCTGTTGACGTTATAAAGGAGGTAGGCCCAGGAGGAGATTTCCTAACCCATCCACATACTCTAAGGAATTTCAGAAAAGAGTTATGGGAGCCTGATTTATCTGATCGGCAAACCTGGTCTAAATGGGTTGAGGGTGGAAAAAAGAGGATGCAGGATAGAATAAGGGAAAAAATTCAGCATATTCTTAAAACACATACTCCAGCACCTTTATCTTCTCAGGCTGAAGAGAAGATACAGGAAGTTATCAATCGCTTAAATGATAAAAGTTGAGGTAGCTTAAAGAATTTTCTCCTTTTGATCTTTAGTATCTGCAGGACATGGGGAAGTTTTTTCTTATCCTCCAGATACTTTTGCAGGAGCATCTTCACCTCTTGGGTGGAAAATCTTTTATGCAGTTGTTTAACCATACTATCCTCCTTTTGGATAATTCTTAAAGAGGATAGTATGGAACAATTTATTTTTTTGCCAAAGGAAACGTAGTGCACTTTTTAAATTTAAATCACTATAGAATCAGTGCACTTTTAAAATTTAATTGACAAAATTGAAAGAAATTATAGTCGACTTATTTCAAAGATATGCTAAAATCTGAAACAAGATGAGAGCAGGAAGCTATGTATCACAACCTCAAGGATATAACCGAAGTTCCGCATGCGGTGGCGGAGAACCGCATATTGACCTAAAAATGAGCTCAAATTCTTATGGATAAAGAGCTAGAACGTTACGATCAATCTTGTCTTTCTGGACAATGTCCCATAACAACAAAGATTGTGAAGTTGAGCTTCTGTCCATGTTATCCGTCTCCAGGGGGAAGGTTCCAGAAAATTGCAGTAGATGTGCGTCACAGAAAAAAAACTATATCGCGCTTCCAAGTGATTAAGCTATTAACGTATTAGCCCACATCCAGGGCGGGTTTGAGGCCTATTTCGCATTAAAAAATGCCAAAGTCTTGACTGATTACTCTAGCCTCAGGCCTAAGGAAAGGGGGTGATATTGGCAAAGAGAAGGGTTAAATAATGGGGCTACTAAAGCTTCAAAGAATTGGAAATAAGGAGGAAAACAGTGAAAAAGAAAATATTGTTAATCCTGCTAGTATTGCTAATAGCTGTGAGCTTGGTTGCCTGCGCCGCTTCGGCCGAAGACTGGAAGCTTACCCTTGCTTACTCCGTGTGGCCCGATTGGGAGCCATTCATTCACGTTGCTGCACCGCTGCTTGAAGAGATGGGATATGAAGTCACTATGGTAGATATTGGTGGCGACTGGTCATTGGCGTTGGAAGGGATACTGGCAGGAGATATTGATGTGGTTACTCAGGCTTCCGACTTCTGTCACCTTCATTTTTGGGAGGCGTACAGGGATAGGTTAATTCACTTAGGGTGTTGTGGCTATGGAGCAATGCAGGGGCTTGCGGTTACTCCTTACACCGACGTAGACACGATACAAGAGCTAAATGCTAATGTAGACCTATTCGATGGGGAGATTGTAGGTATAGAGGCTGGATCTGGTTTAATGGGGTGCACTGCCGATGCGATTACAATATATGGTTTAAACTATACCCTTATAGAGGGAAGTACGGCGGCGATGGTGGCGGACAGGGACGCGGCAGTTGCAAAAGGAGAAGATTGGTTAGGAGTATGGTGGGCTCCATTCTGGGCTGATGTGGCGTATCCTATGAAAATGTTAAAAGGGGATACGGAATTGCTCTTTGGGGGAATGGATAGGTTTTATTTTGTAGCGCGTCCCGAATTTATAGATGAACACCCTGCCGCTGCCCAACTGTTGATGAATCTTACGCTAAGTTATGGTGATTACATGGATATCGGAGGTTGGATAGCTGTGGAGGAATTGTCCGCAGGGGAGGCGGCGGCCAAGTGGTTAGATCAGAATGAGCATCATTGGACAAAGTGGTTCCCCTACCCCTATGCGTTCCCTTATGTTCCCTAATGAATGATATAAGAATCCTATTTTTTCTCCATTTCTGGGCTCATAGCCCAGAAATGGAGATTTAGTCTTCGTGTATCTGAATTTCGGTTTCTAGATGGGGGTGCCAATTCGGGAGCGGACCGATATTTGAGTGCATTACCTCGAGCTCTAGGTCCACCAGCAGGCGCCTGCCTGAAGTCCAGCTCTGCGGTAGAGACAGCGGGCGGGGGCGATCATCTCTCGGCTGGTCCAGCCTTCGCAAGGTTAAATTTCAATCGTAGTTACTTTAAAGCAATAATTGAGAAGAAAACTGGAAAGATCAAATATTTATAATTGAAAGATAATTAAAGATATGATGATCAGAATAGAAAATTTGTATAAAATATACGGCAAGCATCCAGAGAAAGCAATGGAGCTATTGAAAAAAGGTCTCACAAAAGAGCAGATAAAGGAGAAGACCGGAGAAGTCGTTGCAATTCAGGACGTCTCTTTTGAAGTTAAAAGGGGAGAAATATTCGTGTTGATGGGGCTTTCTGGAAGCGGCAAGTCCACGCTGTTACGTTGCATCAATCGTCTAGTCGAAGCCACGAGTGGAAAGGTCTACATTGAGGATGGTGATGTAGTAAAGATGGATAAAAATGATTTAATGATGCTTCGTCGCAAGAAGATAGGCATGGTGTTTCAAAGTTTCGCGCTTCTGCCCTTTCGAACGGTTTTTGACAACGTAAAATTAGGTCTGGAAATTGATGGACTGGGCGAGAATGAAATAAAAAATAAAGTAATGGAAGCCTTAGAAATAGTGGGCTTGGAAGGGTGGAGGGATTCTTATCCCGACGAATTGAGTGGCGGTATGCAACAACGTGTAGGCACGGCAAGGGTAATTGCTACAGGACAGGAGATCTTGCTCATGGACGAGCCATTTGGCGCCCTAGACCCCTTAATTAGACGTATGAATCAAGATGAGCTTCTAGAGTTAGAAAAGAGAATACACAAGACTATCATTTTTGTCACCCATGACCTAGCAGAAGCTGTCAAAATGGGTGATAGAATAGCCATCATGAATCCTGAGGGTAAGATAGTACAGATAGGGACGTCATCGGATATCGTAAACCATCCGGCGGATAATTACGTGCGCGATTTTACGCGGGATATGGTCAGGTTTTTTGCTGTGGGAAGGAAGAAAAAAGCTCCAGATAACCTTTAAAAAGAGGGGACGATGGAAATTATATTTTTTGCATGTTTTCTGGGGAAGAATCTATGAATCAAAATTTTAGTCACATCCGTCGCTTGGAATTATTTGGCCATGGATTTGTTTTCATTCGCATCGAGGAAAGCGGAGGAGAATGATGGGTATTCCACCACCCACCCCTTTGGGCGAGCTTTTTGCGAAATTAATATATTGGCTAGTTGTCAATGCCTCAGGCTTTTTCGATTTCATCTCAGATACATTAGATGCGATGGTTTCGGGTATTTACGATATTCTCATCTATCCCCCTGCCTATGTCCTGATCGCCATCTTTGCGATCGTTGCCTGGCTCCTCGCTGGCAAAAAAGCGGCCTTCTTCGTTGCCATTGGTTTGCTCCTTTGCAATTTTATGGGTAAATGGACCATAATGGGAGGTTGGGAAACTCTCTGGCCTTTTGCAATGAAAACCCTCGCCCTTGTGATAGTGGCGGTGATCGTGGCGCTGGTTATAGCCATACCACTTGGGGTACTCTCGGGTGTTAACAAACGTGCATGGAGTATATTTCGACCTCTCACGGACTTTATGCAAACGCTACCGATGTGGGTTTATATGATCCCAGCAGTCATGCTTTTTGGACTGGGCTTTGTCCCTGCGTTGGTAGCAACGTTAATATTTGCCATTCCGCCCCCTTTGAGGCTAACGAACCTCGGGATTAGGGGGGTGCCCAAGGAATTGGTAGAGGTTGGGCAAGCTTTTGGCGCCACCGGGAGACAAACTCTAATTAAGATCCAGTTGCCATCGGCACTCCCCAGCATCATGGTAGGAATCAACCAATGCGTCATGATGGCCTTGAGTATGGTGGTACTTGCAGGATTGATCGGTGCCGGTGGATTGGGGGGAGCTATAGTGTGGGGGATGACACGTGTTTACATTGATTCAGCCTTTGAGGGTGGATTGGCGGTTGTCCTTATAGCAATCATGTTGGACAGATTTTTTGAGGGCTTCATGAATCGTCTCAAAAGAAGATTAAGGATAAAATGAGGTGTAAGTTGCATTTGCCCGTAGGTTCGCTCTTTGAGGGATTAATAGATTGGCTAAAGGCCAATGTCACAGGCCTATTCCGTTTCATGTCGGGTATCTTAGTGGCGATGGTTTCGGGTTTAGGTAATATTCTACTCTATCCCCCCGCTCCAGTGCTGATCGCCATCTTTGCGATCGTTGCCTGGCTCCTCGCTGGCAAAAAAGCGGCCTTCTTCGTTGCCATTGGTTTGCTCTTTTGCAGTGCTCTAGGTCTGTGGACCGAAACAATTCAGACCCTCGCCCTTGTGATAGTGGCGGTGATCGCGGCGCTGGTTATAGCCATACCATTTGGGATACTCTCGGGTGTCAACAATCCTGCACGGACTATATTACGACCCGTAGTGGACCTTATGCAAACGATGCCGGCGTACGTTTACTTCGTCCCGGCTATCGCACTTTTTGGACTAGGCATAGCTCCCGCGGTTGTAACAACATTGATATTTGCTCTTCCGCCCGCTTTGAAGCTAACGAACCTCGGGATTAGGGGGGTGCCCAAGGAATTAGTGGAGGTTGGGCAAGCTTTTGGCGCCACTCGGGGACAAGCTTTGACTAAGATCCAGTTGCCATCGGCACTCCCCAGCATCATGGTAGGAATCAACCAGTGCATCATGTTTGCCTTGAGCATGGCGGTAATTACGGGATGGATCGGTGCCCCCGGATTAGGGAAGTTGGTATGGCATAGTATCTTATATTTGAAGATAGGAAAAGGTTTGGAGGGTGGATTAGCGATAGTAGTCATAGCGATGATTTTGGATAGAATCTCTGCAAGCTTAGGGAGAAAATTTGAAAGAGGCTTTCCCAAGTTGGAGATTCGCGGAATGAAGTTTTGGAAAAAATCCTGAAAAGAGCTTCACCTACCTTCGTTCAAAGATTAGTGAGGGAAAGACTGCGATTAGGCGATCGTAGCAGAAGGACAATTTGATTAGTAGCAGCTTTTTGTTATCTCCAACAGATCCTCGTAGGTTGCTTTTCGAGGATTGTCACCGATTTCAACGGTCTGCATGCCTTTTTAGCAATTTCGGGCAGGTCTCCTTCCTTCACACCCATGCTTCTGAGATTGGTGGGCAAATTGAGGTCTTCGATAAGTCTCGTGATCGCTCCTACCGCCTTTGAGGATTCAAGATTAGGATGGGCTTGTCCCAAGTACATTCCTGAAGATGTATTATCTTCGGTAGAGGATATGGGTAAAGCCGAGGTTAAGGAGAAATTAAAAAACCAAGTCGTAGGTATAGACCCTGGTTCAGGCCTAATGCAGCACTCTGAGTTAATGATTCAAACAGAGTATCCTGAGCTTGAAGGCTACACGCTGATAGAGGGAAGCGGTCCAATGATGCTAGGAGCTCTCAAGAGGGCTATTGCAAGAAATGAGTGGATAGTGACAACCAACTGGGCACCTGATATATCGTGGGCCTCAGTTTCTAAAGCAGCAGGTGGACCTGGACTTCGCTGGCTGGATGAACCAAAGAAAATCTTAGGAGGGGAAGAGTTTGTCTCGGTTATAGTAGGGAGAAAATTTTATGAGGACCTTCCTTCTGATATAACTGGATTTTTGAGCAGAATGTGGTTTGATATGGACGAGATTCTTGCCATGATGGCCTATGTGATAGGAGGTCTCACTACCGAAGAGGTAGTTGAAAAATACATAGAGGATAACTCTTCTAAGATAAACTACTGGAAAACAGGGAAAATCTCTTCTTAGCCAATTCCTCCGTTACCCTCCACCTCTATAGGGTGGGGGGTAACGGAAATTAGGTAATGGAAATTAATAAAGTATGGACAGATTAGCTCCTTTTCTATCTAAAAATGTAATTGAGGAAATTCATACCCGGAGCTTAGAACTACTGGAAAAAGTAGGAGTAATTTTCCCCTCCTTGAAGGCAAGAAAAATCCTTCAAAAAGGAGGAGCAATAACTAAGGAGAAGAGTGAACTGGTACGTTTCCCTCCCCAGCTGATAGATCACTATCTAAAGCTATCTCCATCAGAATTTGTGGTAAAAGCTCGCAGTCCTGATAAAAGTATTATGATAGGAAGAAGCTCTCCAGTTCTTGCTCCAGGATATGGTGCCGCCTTTATTTTTGAGCTAAACCAGGGTAGAAGAAGAGGAAAAATAAAGGATTTAATAAATTTTATTAAACTAACCCATCTATCTGATGAACTGGACTGTTCAGGAGGGGTAATTGTTGAACCTCAGGATATTCCAGCAACTACCCGGCATCTTGACATATTAAAGGCCTTAATAATCTACTCTGATAAACCTTTTATGGGAGCTGTAGCAGGAAAGGAGGCAGCTCTTGATACCTTAGAGATGGCATCTTTTATATGGGGAGGAGAATCTGAACTTAAAAGAAATCCTGGAGTTTTAGCTCTAATTAATACCCAGAGTCCCTTATTATACGATCCCAAGACATTAGAGGCACTTTTGGAATACACTTCCTTTGGGCAACCAGTAATAATTGCTCCCTTAATTTCAGCAGGGGTATCTGGCCCGGTTACTCTCCTTGGAACAATAATTCAACATAATGCTGAAGTACTATCTGGGGTGGTGTTGGCTCAAATGATCCGGGAAGGATCACCAGTTATCTATGGGGCAGCTTCTACCTGTGCCGATATGAGAACTGGAGGAACGGCTATAGGGGCACCGGAATCCTCTATTTTAACCTCGGTTTTTTCTCAAATGGCTTCTTTTTATAACCTTCCCTCAAGGGGAGGTGGAGCTCTCACTGATTCTAAAATTCCAGATGCTCAAAGTGGTTATGAAAAGATGATGTCCCTTATGAATACTTTTATAAGTGGTATTGATTTTGTGCTTCATTCTGCAGGTATCCTGGATTCCTACCTTACTATGTCCTACGAGCAGTTTATTATGGATATAGAAATGATTAAAATCATTAAAAGATTCTTGAGTGGAGTAAATATTTCTCCCGAAAAATTTGCGGTAGATGTGATTAAAAAGGTAGGTCCTGGTGGACATTTTCTTGATACAGAACATACCAGCAAGTATTTTAAAGAGGAGCTATTTTTACCTCGATTGGGCAACAGAGAAACTTATCAAATATGGGAATCGCAAGGCTGCCAGGATACCTTCGCAAGAGCAAATCAGCTGTATAAAGAAATACTGGAGGGATATCAACAACCAAAGATAGAAGCAAATTTGCAAGAGAAAGTTGAAGAATTTGTTGAAATGAGAAAAAAGAGTTACAGACTACCATAAATAGTATCCAGCGGATTTTTATTTTGAACTGCAAGAAGTAACTATGAACAAATACAGTCAAATGGCTAAACAACTCGGAATGTTAGACGCGAAAATTATCAGTTCTAAAGATATTTTTTTTGATCCAAGAGCTATTCTGAAATGTAGATGGGGTTGCGATGACTATGGCAGCCAGAAATGCGACGATAGAGGACTACCCTACGAAATGAGGCTACAAATTGTAAGAGCCTATAATCATATTCTCCTTCTTCACTCCAACGATGGTCAGAAACTTTACTCTGTAGCTCTAAAAATTGAACGGCAAGTGTTTTTGGATGGCTTTTACTTTGCCTTTACCCTTTGTTCTTGCAAGCTTTGTACCTCATGCAAGGTTGAGGAGGGAATTGGTTGTCCAACCCCCGAGGAAATAAGACCCTGCGATCAACTTTTTGGTATCGATGTGTACAAAACTGTTCGAAAGCAAGGTTTGCCATGCGAAGTCCTCCAGAACAAGGATGAAAAACAAAATCGCTATGCATTTATATTGATAGCTTGAGGAGAGGAGTTCTTAAGCTACCTCAAGTCAACTTTAGACAGGCTTTACCATAGTCTGTAGGGAAAATTTCATTAAACTGAAAGGAGGTGGTGGATTTAAAAATCCTGAGTTAAAAAGTTATTACTAGTAGGAGGAAAAAATGAGAAGAGGAAAGATGGTAACTGGTTTAATGGTTTTTTTACTGGTGCTCTCAATAGGAACTGCAGGAGTTTTACAGGCTAAACTCCCGGAAGAGGTGGGGACCAAAGTTAGATTTGGCTATGTAGATTGGCCTGGAGTTACTGTAAAAACAGCCGTTGCCAAACAGATTTTGGAATATCTAGGGTATGATGTGGAAACAGAGATGTACCTTGTTGCTGTACTGTATAAGGGACTATCCA
>SOJT01000185.1 GCA_004376485.1 Candidatus Aerophobota bacterium
CGCCTTATTGCCGGTGGTTCCCAGGTCATAGGCTAAGATATATCCTTTTTTCATTTTGTTTTATTCTTCCTCACCACCAGCGACCTTCAAACGGTTTTTCAATAATCAAAGGCTTTAAGAAATTGTAAGCTTTGGTCACTCCATCCTGTCTACTCATAGTAGCATCCTCATGCTCAAGACTTAGGACATAATCATAGTTAATAAGACGCAGCTCGGTAATTACTCTCTTCCAGGGGACGTCTCCCCATCCCGGTATCCGAAACCTGAAGCCCCGATCAATACGTTGCCAGTCTCCATGAGCAAACATGCCAGAACGACCGACGTTATGCTTTACAATTTCTCCATCTTTGACGTGTACATGATAGATGCGGTCTCCCAAGGCTTGAATAAAGGCAACCACATCGATCCCAGCCAAAAGAAGGTTAGCTGGATCAAAATTAAATCCCCACTCTTTCCTTCCTCCCAGGAGCTTAACGGTTAATTCACTAGTTTCCACATCGTAAGCGTATTGCTTAGGGTGAGGCTCATGGGCAAATTTCACGCCATACTTGGCAAAAGTATTCAAGATATCGTCCCATCGCTCAACAAATTTATCAGCCATCTCCTCCCAGCCTCTGTCAGCCGGCCAAGGAAACCAACGAGACCAATCCTCACATCCACAGAACCCTACTACCACTGGAATCTCCAGAGCATCAGCTGCTTGAGCCGTTTTTTTCATCCGCTCAGTTCCGTAAGCAACCTTTTCTTTGGGAGTTCCCTCAAAAAAATGGTCCGTATCTCGGTGATGAGGTCCAAGAACAAGTTGTCCCTCTATATGATTACTCAAGGCAGAGATAGTAAGACCATAACTTTCCACTTTGTTCTTTAATCTCTTAGCATTGTTACCTTTTAGCACGTCTTCAATATCTAACAGTCCATTATTTCTGTGTGCTGGTATCTCAACTGCTTCAAATCCTATCTCTGAAACTCTTCTTAAAACTTCATCCAAACCGAGGTGCGCATAAACTGCCGTAAATATTCCTAACTTCATGGTTATTCTACCTCCTTCCTGATCTCACCGGATCTTACACAAAATTTGGAAATTAATTTTACTGCGAAATTTCTGGATACCTATTTTCTCCTTTGCTCTCCTATGTCGAAACCCTTACTAAATAATGATTTCGAAAGTCAAATTCTCAATTGCCAAGGACCTCAAGGATGTCTGGTTCTCTATATTAACTTACCTCGACCCATCTTTGCTCTTTAACCGACTTTTCCACCGCTTCCAGAACCCTCTGACATTCAACCCCATCGGCAAAATTGGGTGAGGGAATTCTATCTTCATCCAGGGCTTTCATAAAATCATAGACCACGTGAATAAAGGTGTGTTCCCACCCGATGATGTGTCCCGGTGGCCACCAGGCTCCTATATAAGGATGAGCAGCCTCAGTAGCCAAAATTCTCCTAAATCCCTGCCTATCTTGGGGGTCCTTACCAGAATAGAACCAGAGCTCATTCATATTCTCAAGCTCAAATAGCAGACTCCCATTACTTCCATTTATCTCGAACCTTAAGGCATTCCGCCGACCATTAGCAAATCTGGTAGCTTCAAAACAGCCTAAAGCTCCATTTTTAAATCGGGCCAAAAAAAGAGTAGCATCGTCAACTGTGACTTCTCCCAGCTGTCCCCTTCTAGATTCTGCAGTGAGTCCAGCAGTGAGTTCCTCGCTCACTTCAGGCTCGAGCCTCTTTTTAATAAAGGTCTCCTGCATCCCGGCAACTTTAGCAAAATCCCCCACTAGATACCGGGCTAGATCTATTGTATGGGAATTTAAATCACCGTGAGCTCCGGAGCCTGCTTCTTCTTTTTTTAATTTCCAGATCAGGGGAAACTCCCGATCCATGATCCAGTCTTGTAGATATTGGGCCCGGAAATGATAGATTTTCCCCAAGCGCCCTTCCCCAATCAGTTTTTTAGCCAGGCCAATAGCGGGAACTTTTCTATAATTAAAGCAAATCATATGTTTTACCCCGGCTTCTTTCACAGCTGCCAACATTTCCTCAGCCTCAGCCAAACTCGTGGCCAGGGGCTTCTCACAGAGAACATGTTTTCCAGCTTTAGCTGCAGCTACGGCAATTTCCCTGTGAGTTGAGTTGGAGGTATTAATATCAACCAGATCAAGATCTTCCCGCTGGACCAGTTTTTCCCAGGATATCTGGTAAACTTCCCAGCCAAACTTTTTGCAAGCTTCAGAAACGGCAGCTTCGGTTCGACCGCAGATTACCTTCATTGCCGGCACGGTCTCGGTTTTAAAAAACCTGGCCATATCCCGGTAAGCTCGTGAATGAGCCTTGCCCATAAACTTATAACCCACCATCCCCACATTGATCTTTTTGGCCATAAAACACCTCCTTTTTTATCTAACTCCGCGCCTTTCATAAGATTGTAGCAGGAACATGAAAATTGAGAGAGACCTTTTTTCATTCAGAAGCATTATTCAAGGATCGATGGAAAAAGTTTCAGCTCTTTTCGATATTTTGGCTCTCCAAGTCACAGAAAAAGCAAGATTAAGAGAGGCATTTACCATAACCTTGAGAAAAGGCGAAACCCTAAATCTCATCTATACCAACCCATTCCCTCCGCTCTGCTGAAATAAGACCGGCCTCCAGCACTTCCTGACATCTAAGTCCGTCTAAAAAAGTAGCTCCGTAAGGAGAGACCTCTTTAGCCTTAGCAACACATTCCACAAAGTGAAAAATTGCATTGCAGTGATGATCTTCCCAACCAAGCATGTGTCCAGGAGGCCACCAGTATTTAATAAAGGGGTGTTCTTCTTCTGTAGCTATTATGGTTCTGAATCCCCGAGCATAAGCAGGATCTTTACCAGAGTAAAACTGAAGTTCGTTACTTCTGGTAAGGTCAAACAAGACAGCTCCCTCACTTCCGCAGATTTCTATTCTCCACACAGATTTACTCCCCATAGAAAAGCGAGATGCTTCCAGCGACCCCATTGCTCCATTCTCAAACTCAAGCCAGAGTAAAGAAGCATCATCAACGTCTACTTCTCCTCTTTCTTTGCCCCCTTTACCAGAAAGCCCGCTAGCAGAAATGGGAACAGGTCTTTCCTTAATGAAGGTCCGAGTCCATCCGCAAACTCTGGTAATTTCTCCCACCAGAAACCTAGCCATATCAATGGAGTGGGCATTGAGATCACCATGAACTCCGGATCCAGCAATTTCCCTGCGTAGCCTCCACGCTAGGGGGAAATCAGGGTCCATAAGCCAATCCTGGAGAAAATCAGCCCGAAAGTGATAGATTTCACCTAATTGCCCTTCCTTAATGAGGCGTTTAGCCAGAAGTATAGCAGGAGCAAAGCGATTACTAAAGCAAACCATATTCTTTATCCCCTTTTTCTCAGCTTTTTGAGCAACCTGATACATCTGTTTGGCTTCTCTCAAATTGAGACCCAAGGGTTTTTCAACCAGAGTATGTTTACCTGCCTCCAAAGCAGCAATACAGGGCTCTGCATGGATATTATTGGGTCCATTATTATCGAGTATTTGAATCTCTGGATCCTCTATAAGATCCCGCCATCTTCTGGTAGCGTACTCATAGCCGAATCTTTTAGCTGCTTCCTCTACCATTTTCTGATTTCGACCACATATTCCCCTTAGCAGAGGAATAGCTGGTGGAGGGTAAAAGATATAGGGCAGCTTCTTGAAGGCATTAGTATGAGCTCTACCCATAAATGAATAGCCGATCATTCCTATTCCCAGCGTCTTTTCCATATATGTACCTCCCCTGGCCTTTTTAACTGCGGGGAACGTAGTTAAAAGCATCTACCGGACAGATAAAATTACACATAGCACAGCAACTGCAGTATCTGGCCTCTACTACTGGTTTTCCTTTTTGCATGCTAATTGCCGGACAATAAGATTCTGCACATTTACCACACCCGGTGCATAGCCCAAGATCAGGTTGAGCCACGTAATAGTAAAACTGAGCTTCAGTCGATGCTCGAAGATGTTGTAATCCTATTCCTTTGAAGTCTTCTATTTTAGCGTAACTACATTTTCTCATATATTTGTCTAGCCACTCATTGGTGCGGGTGAGCAGTTTTATCCCTCCGGAGACAATACCGGTTAGAGTTTGACAGGCGCTGGCACCTAGCATTATCGCTTCCACTACGTGTTCAGGAGAGACGATTCCTCCTCCGGCAAAGGTATCAATCTGGGGAAAATGCTTAGATACAAGAGCCGTCGCCTTATACATGCTAAATCTAAGAGCTGAACCCCCAAAATCGGCTAGACAGTTAGCCTCTAAGGCTGGAAATTTTCCTACACCATGGTGCCATATATCTGGCGGGGCTACTGCAAAGTATTTATGAGTGGTGACGATATAACGTATCCCTATCTTTACACTTTCCTCTACTAGGTGGAGCATTTTGGGATAGCCTACTTCAGGAGAGAGTTTAAATCCCACCGGAAGATTGGTAGCTTCAACTACAGCCTTAAGGACGGGTAGAAGTATCTCTGGAGCTGCACCCATCAGCATTCCCCACTTAGCTTCGGGAGGCAGATTTCTTGCGTCAATATGACCCATAGCGCCAACGGGACAGCCGGTGTTAAGCTCTATCAGGTCAGCCCCCAGAGAAGCCACTTTTTCAGTGTGTCTGGCCCACTTCTCAGGATCAGGATCATGCACCAGAACCTGTGCCACAACAGGGACATCCGGTGGTAGGTGTGGCTTGATGTTCTGCATCAGTTCTTCTGCCCAAGGCAAAAAATTAAACAGATTCTTAGCAGTATAGATGTGACCCAATACCGATTTCCCATCTACTTTAATCTTCAACCAACGGCCCACGTACTGTTGACTCCCAAAAAGAGTAGCAAAGTCCAGATTTTTCTCGGCCTGCGAGGGCTTCCCGGGAACTATTGCTGGAATATAGATAAAGCCTGCTCCGGCGTCTATATATTTCTTAAAAAGTTCGGCTGCTTTTTTTCCCGGAAACCAGGGCTTATCGAGATTGTGAGGAGAGACTCCCAAAGGAGACCTCATCTTCACCCCAGCCAGAGTTGTAGATAGATCTATTTCAGAAATTTTTTCCAATTTTACCTCCTATAGGTTCATTAGTCAGCTAAGGGGTAAAAAACTTCTCTTATTATTCTGTGAATCCTAATATAATTCATGGTTTTCTGAGCCTCTACCAGCGAAGGGATGTCGATCTTCTCCAACCCTTTCAATAAAGACTTTATATTCTGGATACTATACTCACAAGCCTTTACAATATCCTCCCGATAGGGGAAAATGTCCAGTCCATACCATCCTTTATACTCTAGCTGTTGTAGAACAAGCAAAAGCTCCAGAAGTTCCCAGGAATGAACAGAACCGGCGATTAAATCATCGTCAGTCTCCCGGTAGCAGTCATTAAAGTGAATGCTGAAAAGACGGTTATACTTGGCTAAAAGAGTGGCAGATTCAGCAGGATTCTCTTTCCCCAACATAGCATGTCCAAAATCCAGGGTCACTCCCACATTATCTTTAGCTATCTTTTCACAGATTAATAATGCTTTACCCACACTACCGATTGTAAGGTGCATTCGGGGCTCTTTTAACTTATACTCTATGCAGATTTTCACTTCAGGATTATGAGCAGCTACCTCTCTAATGGCTTCAATTTCCCTATCCCAAAGATCCGAGTAATTTGCCTGAAAGGGATAATCAAATCCATCCTGACCCAGCCATAATCCTGCATAGGAACAATCTAGTTGCTCTGCCATATCTACAGCCCCAATGGCAATTTCAATGGCTTTTCTTCTTGTTCTCTCATTTCCACTGGTAAATGCACCCATTGAGAACTGTGAGCCAAAAAGATAAGCATCTACCGCCGAAACTTTCAATTTACCCTCTTGAAGTAATCTTTTTGCCTCTTCTGCATTCTCCCTGTTTACCACTGCAGGAAATTGAAGTATAAGTCCGTCCAAACCCTCAATCTGAGAGGCTAATTTTATTTGCTCTGTTAAGGAGAGGGATTTTCGATATCCTTCCGTAACAAATCTATCTGCACAGGAAGTAAAAGCCCATATTCCTACGGAAAACTTGATCTCCTTCATCCTTTCCTCCTTTACTAATCTATTCTTCTATAGACAGAAACGGCCCCAATAATAATTAGTCCTTTTACAATCCACTGCCAGAATCCCGGTACTCCCATCAAATTTAGGATATTCCCTACCACCGTCATTATTAAAACGCCAGCTAGCGTTCCCATAAGTCCTCCTCTTCCTCCGGCAAGAGAAGTTCCTCCCACTAAAACTGTGGCAATGGAGTTAAGTTCATATCCTTGTCCTCCCAGAGGATCACCCATAGCTAGCCGACTTGCTAAAAATAGTCCAGATAAAGCCGCTAAGAATCCACTCAATGCATAAGTAATAAATACTACAAAACGAGTTCGGATACCAGAGAGTCTAGCTATTTCTTCACCGCCTCCAGTAGCGTATATATATCTTCCAAAAGTTGTCTTCTTCAGAAAAACAAAAAAAGTTAAAAAAAGGAGAACATAGAATAAGACAGGAAACGGGACAGGTCCAATCTGTCCATCAGCAAAAAAGAGGAAAGTTGTAGGAACCCAACCAATTGCTCTCTTGGTGTAAAGTAACAGGGACCCCTGAACAATGGACATCATTCCCAGGGTAGCAATGAAGGGGGGGACTTTTAATCGAGTTACAATAAGTCCATTTCCCATTCCAATTACTGTACCGACCATTAAAACCAGAAGGACAACTGGTAAAATCAGCTCTGCCCTTCCCAGCATAATACCTGAGGCTAAGCAGGCGCCCAGGCTTATAATAGAACCAACAGATAGATCAAGCCCCCCGGTGAGAATAACGAGGGTCTGTCCGATGGATACAATTCCCAAAAGCACTGCTTGACGCAGTATATTAACGCCATTTCGAGGGGTTCTAAAATCCGGAGAGATAAGAGAAGAAACGACGATTAATGCAATAAGCAAAGAATAAATAGCAACTGTTTCTCTTCCTCTCCCCATCCGAATAAGCTTGTCCAAAGAAAACTTTTTTTCTTTCAATTTCACCCCTTGTGACCTTCAGGATCAACTATTCTTAATTAAACCAGTAGCCAGACTCATTATCTTCTCCTCAGTCGCATCCTCGGACAAGAGCTCTCCTACAATTTTCCCCTCTCGCATAACTACAATTCGATCACTCATTCCCAGTATCTCAGGAAGTTCAGAGGAGATCATCAAAATTGCCTTACCTCTTCGAGCCAGATCCAGTATAAGGTTGTAAATTTCAAATTTAGCTCCTACATCTATACCTCGGGTAGGTTCATCGAAGATTATTACATTTGATTCGGTAACCAGCCACTTAGCCAAACTAACCTTTTGTTGGTTTCCTCCTGACAGATATTCAACCTGTCGGTCCATGCTAGGAGTCCGAATATCAAGCTCTTGAATAATTTTCTTAACCCGCCTCTTTTCTCCCTTTTCTGAAACCAGACCCATCTTACTTAAACGGTCCAGAGAAGGTAAAGTGATATTCTTTTTTACCGAGAGTCCGAGGACCAAACCTTCCTTCTTCCTGTCCTCAGTAACCAGTCCTATTCCGTTATTTATGGCATCACGAGGAGATTTGACTTTTATCTTTCGGCCATTAAGATGGATCGCTCCTTTATCCGGACATCTCACCCCAAAAATAGCTCTGGCCAGTTCTGTCCTTCCGGAGCCTACTAAACCTGCTAATCCGACAATTTCCCCTTTCCTCACTTCCAGGTTTATATCGTGGAGTACCTCCTGGCAACTAAGTCCCACTACAGACAACCCTTTTTTCTTTTCAACCTCACTTTTAGAGGGAAATCGACCCTCCATATCTCTCCCTACCATCTGACGGATCAAGATTTCCTCATTTATTTCCTCCACTGAGCTAGTAGATACCACCTTACCGTCCTTAAGCACAGTAACTGCATCGGCAATGTGAAAGATTTCCTGTATACGATGAGAGATGTAAATTACCGTTACTCCGTGATCTTTCAGGGAATGTATAATCTGGAAAAGTCGATCCAATTCCTGAGTAGTCAAAGCTGCCGAAGGTTCATCCATAATCATAAGTTCTGCATTTAGGGAAAGAGCTTTGGCAATTTCAATCATCTGTTGCTGAGCAAGACTTAAATTATAAACCGGGGTAGTAAGGTCAATCTCAATCTTTAGTTTGTCCAATAGTTTCTGGGCTTCTCTGTAAAGTGTGAATGAATCGATAAATCCCAGCCTCTTTCGCGGTTCTCTTCCCAGGAACATGTTTTCTGCCACCCCAAGATAAGGAAGAAGACTCCTCTCCTGATAAATAATGCTAATTCCACATTTCTGCGCATCATGAGGATTGTCGAACTGAACTTTTTCTCTTCTTAGGATTATCTCTCCCTCATCAGGTTGATAGACCCCGGCTAATATTTTCATAAGAGTTGATTTCCCGGCTCCATTTTCTCCGACCAGTGCTTTTACCTCTCCTTTTTTGCATTGGAATGAAACATTCTGCAGAGCCTGCACTCCTGGAAAGCTCCTGCTTATATGTTTCATTTCCAGAATAATATCATCAGTTTTTCTACCCACTACTTTACCTATGGCTCTCCCCGAGGAGATTATTCCCCGGGGAGAGTTACTTTATACTTACTCTACTCTTTCAAACGGTATCCACTCTTCAGGCAGACGAGAATCGACAAAGAACCCATCAGGAAGGTCCGTTCTTACATACGTATCTACATCATCTTTGGTGATTACTATACGAGGAGTATCCACATAACGAGGAACGGGAATACCGTTGAGTATACTGATAGCCATCTGAACAGCAATTTGTCCCTGCCATACAGGAAAGCTTACTGCAACCCCCTCAAAACCGTGTTCTTTCCACATCTTAAGGTATCGGTTCATATCTTCCCCAGTAAAGGGAGGAATGGCCATTCCCGCATCGAGAAAAGCCTCTAGAGCACCACCTCCCTGAAGAGCACTATCAGCCCAGACTCCATCTATCTTGTCTCCGAATCTCGCTATATAAGCAGCCATAGTCTTTTTACCCACCACCGGAGACCACTGACAGTAGGCCTGAGCTAAAACGTTAATCGCAGGGTACTTGTCAAATACATCATTGGCTCCCCGGAGTCTATCTTCGGCGGGGGACGCTCCAGCAATCCCGCTTAATTCTATTACATTACCCTTTTCGTTGAGTTTTTTTACCAGCCACTCGGCCATCATCTTTCCCATCAGGTAATTACTGGATTCTACAAAGCTGACAAAATTAGAAGAAGGGACAGCTCTATCCAGCATAACTACCGGAATTCCCATACGCATAGCCTTATCCACAGCAGGACGCAGGGCTTCGGTAGCAGGACTTATGATGAGAAGGTCAATTCCTTTAGCCAATAGGTCCTCAGTATCGGCAAGCTGTTTTGCCGGATCGTCCTCAGCATCAGTTATGTAGAAATTTTCAATCTCTGGATGCTTGGCAACTTCATACTTTACGTGCTGAACCATACATACCCGCCAGCTATTGGAGATGGAGGCATTGCTAAATCCTATGGTCCAGGGAGGGTCTTTTCTGAACTGAGAGGTATCGACCATTAGCAGGTCCGAGAACTCCACGTAGGGACTTTCCTCCCACACATAAGAAGGGATATA
>SOJT01000007.1 GCA_004376485.1 Candidatus Aerophobota bacterium
GGCACCTCCGTCTATAGAGAGTACTGCTCCCGTAGCGTAGGGAGACTCATCAGAAGCCAGATAGAGAATCCCATAGGCAATTTCCTCCGGTTTTCCCAGCCTATTTGCAGGACGCACCTCTTCCATCGCCCGCCGAGCTTTTTGGGGATCAGGCTGCTTTGCTAACCAGGAAAGTGGCATGGGAGTTTCTGTGGTTCCCGGACAAACACAGTTAGCTCTTATGTTTTGAGAAGCAAAATCCAATGCTATGCTTTTGGTTAAAGAAACCACTGCGGCTTTGGAAACACAATAAGCTACCATATCTTTCCAGACTACAACCCCACATTCTGAGGAAATATTAACAATTGCCCCCCCACCACTCTTAATCATTTCAGGTATACAATATTTACAACACAGAAAGGTTCCTCGGAGGTTCAGATCCATAATCTTGTCCCACTCTTCCTCCTCAACATCAACTACATTCCCTAAACGCCACATGCCAGCCGAATTAACTAAAACATCCACCTTTCCGCAGCTTTCTACCACCCTGGCCACCATAGACTTAACTTGGGAGCAATTAGTTACATCTGCAGGTATGAAAAGTGCTTCTTGTCCTTTTTCTTTGATCATATCCACGGTAGCCTGGCCTGATTCTTCGTCAATATCCACAACAACTGGTTTTGCTCCTTCTTCTGCAAAAAGAACAGCCGTTGCTCTACCCATACCAGAGCCTGCTCCTGTAATAATAGCCACCTTATTTGGTAACCTCATTTAATTTCTCCTCTCATACAAAGATAAACCACTCTCTCGGAACTTCTTTTTTGAAAAGATTTCCTTTTCCAAGCTACCGGCCTATCTACTTCTCACCTCGCTTCTGGCCCTATTTTCAGGTCTTTCTCTGACATGAATCTCACTTTTTATTGGTTCACTGGTTCAGACAAAAAGCTCGGACGGATTGCTGTGAGAACACAAGGTAGATTTACCTCCTCCCTTCTCCCCAACTAACGCATGAACTCCTCTTTTCGGATCGAAAGGAACACTATCTAAGCAACCGCCGCGGGATCTTTCAGTATCATCTACCATTTTTATTAATCAAATCACCCAACCTTTCCTCGGCTTTGGACTCCAAATTTTGTGGATCTTTACTCAACAGATTATTTTCCCAACAATTTCAACACAACATTTTCTATATTCTCCTCACTGGGAAGAACAAATCTCTCCAGCCCAGGACTAAAAGGTATGGGAACATTAAGAGCGGCGATTCTTTCAATGGGAGCATCTAGATAATCAAAGGCTTCCTTTACAATTATAGATACAATCTCCCCACCAAAACCGCCTCTCATGCAAGCCTCATGAACAACTATTGCCTTTCCTGTCTTTTTTACTGACTCAAGAAAACATTCCTTATCAAGAGGGAATAAAGTGCGTAAATCAACAGTTTCCACATCTATATCTTTGTCTGTCAGCTTCTGGGCTACCTTCATGCTCCTTTGAACCATCCTTCCCCACGTTATTACAGTAACATCTTTACCTTCTTTTTTGATATCAGCCGGGGCAAGATTTACAGTGATTCTTCTTAGGGGAAAATCAAACTGGGAGTTTTTTATGGCGGAAGTAACTCTTTCTTTGGCCTCCTTTACCGCTACATCAGGAAGACCGACAATATTGAAGCGGGGAAGACCCCGGGCCAGATCCACCTCCACCGTATAGGCATCTATTCCAAGAAGGGAGCTAGAGTAAACCTTGGCCAGCATCATGTCACCTCTCGCCCTCAATCTATAGGAGCCTGGTGGGTATGTCAAGCTCTCTTGTGGTAGATGGGCCTGGACATGGTTACCACGGGGACACCTAATAGGCTAAAGGAAATTTGTTGAAATACGTACTATTAGAAGCCTGGAGAAATATCTCCAGGAGGTAAAAGGGTCGCGGTAACGCCCGCTAGAATCCTTCGTCAATGAACATCTTCTTCGTTAATTTGGTAAAGAATGTTGGGGAAACTGAACTGAAAGTGTAGAAGTTTGACTGTCGTTGCAAAATGATAATGTCATAGTATTGCAAAGTGAAAATGTCACCCCTCCCTAGAATTTGATATACTATCCTCCCAAAAGCTAAAGGGAGGTAAAAATGGAGAGGTGCGAGTTGAGTCGAAAAGAGCTAGCAAGATATAGCGTTATCGAAAACACCATAGAAGGATATCTGAAGGCAGATCAAGCGGCAGAAGAGCTTCATCTTTCTAGAAGACAAATATTTAGGCTGAAGAGAAAATTGAAAAAGAAAGGAATCGAAGGACTTATTCATGGAAACAGAGGAAGACCATCATACCGGCGAACAAAAGAGCGCCTAAGAGATACTATAGATTATCTTTACCGGGGAAAATATGATGGCTTTAACATCTCTCACTTCACAGAAATGCTTGAGGAAAGGGAGGGAATCCTTATCTCTCGGGAAACAGTAAGAGGCATTCTTCTTGAAAAAGGTTCATATGAAAAGAAAAAAAGATACCCTAAGCATCGCTCCTTTAGAGAGCCTATGCCTAAAGAAGGTATGATGCTTCAATTCGATACTTCTGATCATGAGTGGCTCCAAGGACGAGGCCCCAAGATCAAACTCATTGGGGGAATAGACGATGCTACCAAGGATGTTCCCTGGGCAAAGTTTGCCTTAAAGGATAGTGTGGAAGAGAACA
>SOJT01000111.1 GCA_004376485.1 Candidatus Aerophobota bacterium
CTGTAAGCCATTCCATACAGGGAGTCTGCAACATATCTACTTTCCGGGTGTTCCTTAATGACCTTTTGATATGCTTTCCGGGCCTGGGCAAGGTTATTTTGGTAGTAGAGGCAATCCCCCAGGCGAAGCCAGGCCTCAGGGAGAAATTTTGATTTTGGAAAAGAGTCGATAAAGTGCCGAAAGCTGTCCTGTGCCTTGGCATAGTTTTTCTCCTTATAGTAGGTGTGGGCGATCCCCCAGCGGGCCTCAACTTCCCACTTTTTCTCGGGCTCTTCTAATGCTTGCTGGTAAGCCTGTCTCGCCTCGGAGTATTGACCAAGGTAATAAAGGGTTTCTCCTCGCCAGAAATGGGCTCCAGCCCGGGCAAAGTCTTCGGCAGCTTCGGTGTAGGAGCCCATTTCAAAATTACAGTCCCCCCTTTCCAGATAAGCCTGAACCAAGAATTCGGGGGTGAAATACTCAGATATAAAAGTAGAGTACTCTTTTTTAGCCTCCTCATAGCGAGTAGTAAGATAGAGAAGATTGGCTATCCTGTACTGAACTTCTGGCAAATATTCAAATTCAGGAAATTCATCCTTTAATTTTCTAAAGTTTTTCAAGGCCTCCGGATGATCTTCTAACCTCAGGTGGGCATATGCCAGGGAATAGAAAGTCTTAGGAAGGTGTTCACTTTGAGGATAGTCCCTGATGAATTTCTCATAAGTGGAAATAGCTTCATGGAAATTACCCAGCTTGTAAAAATTTTCTCCTAGTTGAAGAAGGCTCTCGTCCACCCACTCGCTCTCAGGGTATCGTTCTAGCAGAATTTCAAAGGCGGAGGCTGCCCTCTCGTATTCCTCCATGTTCCACAAACTCATTCCCAGACCGTATTGGGCCTTGTCACAATTTGGATCTCCAGGGAAGGTATCCAGGAACTTTTCAAATTGCAGAGCTGCCAGGCTGAATTTTTCTTCTTCAAAAAGACGCTGGGCGAATATAAATTCTCTCTTTACCTCTCCCCTCGCTCCTAAGGGCAAGGGAAGGAAGAGAAGGCTAAGTAGAGCAAACCCCATTCCTATAAGGCAGATTTTTTTCTTCATTTTCTCTTCTTTTTCTCCTCATTTTAAGAGAGTTCTTGAAGCCATTCTACCGAGGGGTCATTTTTTGTCAAGAAACATCTCGGGACTCTTCCCTCGGTCTCGAGATTCTTTGTCTTAAGCTGAATTCCTTCCTTGCATCCTTGCTTTTCTTTCACTTTGGAGGAACCTCTGGTATAATGGAAATTGTAGATAGAAGGCTCTGAAAACTAGAAGGTGCCTCTTAGAGAAAGGATGAAACCCGCTTTTGATCTAAGGATAGGACGTTTGACAGAGGAGGAATCCTCTTATAAGATGTTTGATAAGGGGGAAGGAATGATTTATCTTTCCTGGTGGGGGATGCTGACAAACTAACCTAAAAAGGATAAGAATGCCCACCTTCTTTGACTAATTTGAAAAGGGAACTTGATGAAAGAGTTTGTTCATCTTCACACCCACAGTGATTATAGCCTTCTGGATGGGGCCTGCTCCATTTCCCAGCTAATTAATCAGGCCTACCGATTCGATATGCCCGCTCTAGCTCTGACCGACCACGGAAATCTTTTTGGGGCTATAGATTTCTATACCAAGGCCAAGAAGAGAGGAATAAAGCCCATCATTGGCTGCGAAGTATACGTAGCTCCCACCTCTCGTTTTAAGAAAAGGAAAGAGAAGAAAGAGGAAGTAGCCTATCACCTCACTCTCCTGGCCAAAGATAGACAGGGCTATTCCAATTTGATGGAATTGGTTAGCTGTGGTTACCTGGAAGGTTTCTATTATAGCCCGCGGGTGGACAAGGATATCCTCTCCCAGAAAGGGGAGGGTCTGGTGGTTCTCTCTGGTTGCCTGAAAAGTGAAATCGCCTCACTTCTTCTCCAGGATGATCTTAAGAGGGCAAAGAAGGTCTGCTTGTCTTATCAAGATCTATTCGGGGAGGATTTTTATCTGGAGCTTCAATGGCAGGGCTTGGAGGAACAAAAAAAAGTTAATCAAGTTCTGATTGAGCTATCCAGAGAACTCTCCATTCCGCTGGTGGCCACCAATGATGTCCATTATCTCACCAGGGAAGATGCCAGGGCTCAGGATGTTCTTCTGTGTATCCAGACAGGAAAGACTCTGGAAGATAAGGATCGCCTGCATCTTTCCTCTTCCGAGTTTTATTTTCGCTCCCCTGAGGAAATGAATGAGCTTTTCTCCCATATCCCTGAAGCTCTTTCCAATTCTAAGGTTATTGCTGATAAATGTAGCCTGAAGATAGAACTGGGCAAGACCTATCTTCCCCTTTATCAAACACCTCCCGCCTATGATCTTGGTGAATATTTGAGGAAGCTTTGCCAGGAGAGGCTCCCTCATCGCTACCCTGAGGTCTCTCCCCAGGTAAGGGAGAGGATGGAAGATGAGCTCCAGATAATCGGCAAAATGGGATATGCTGGATATTTCCTTATCGTCTGGGATTTTATCAGGTACGCCAAAGAAAGGAAGATACTGGTAGGGCCGGGGAGAGGTTCAGTGACAGGAAGTCTGGTGGCCTATATACTGGGAATAACCAATATCGATCCCCTGAGCTACGGTCTTTTTTTTGAAAGATTCTTAAATCCGGAAAGAACGG
>SOJT01000086.1 GCA_004376485.1 Candidatus Aerophobota bacterium
AGAATCTACTCCACAGGTGATCTGGTGAGACTCATCACTGTGAAAAAACTGAGAGATGAAGGAGTTAGCCTACAGAAAGTAAGAAAAGCTGTGGATTATTTAAAAGCTACCTCCCGAAGTAAGAAACCGCTAGAAGATTTTGAACTCAGGGGAGAGAAGGGAAATATCTTTATACTCACCCAGGATGCAAACGTTTGGTTGGATGTATTTAGGACACCGGGACAGCTAGAATGGTCTCTGGCAAAAGATGATGCCAGAGAGGTGGAAGCGAAAGTCAAATCTCTTAAGAAATTCCCGTCGATTTAGGATATTCCCCGGGCTCGACTTTGACAGTTGTAAAAGTCGAGCTTAAATTTTAGTCAAGGAGAGAAAAATGAGAGATGCTGCAAGGGAATACCGCCGCAGGACTCCACAGTCGGAAAAGCTGTTCCAGCGAGCTAAAAAGGTTATGCCCGGAGGAGTATGCCATAATATTCGCTACTTTCCCCCTTATCCTTTCTACATTAAAGAAGCCAAAGGATCGAGGATCCGGGATGTGGACGGAAATGAGTATATAGACCTCTGGATGGCTCATTATGAGGCTATACTTGGTCATAGTCCTGAAGTAATAGTAAATGAGCTGTCCGGGATCTTAAGCAAAGGAACCCACTGGGGATTGGTTAATGAGTACCAGGTAGAGTTAGCTGAGCTTATCTGCCAGGTAGTTCCTTCAGCCGAGAAAGTGCGATTTTGCTGCTCCGGAACTGAAGCCACTATGTATGCTGTAAGACTAGCCCGGGCCTTCACCGGCAAAAACGTTATCTTGAAGGTGGCAGGTGGGTGGCATGGGGCCAATACCGACCTTTCTATAGCTATCCATTCACCTTATGAGCAAAAAGAGTCGGCTGGCCTTTTTCCTGAGGTATCTCAATATACTAAATTTATCCCTTTCAATGATATAGAGGGATCTTTGAAAATAATGAGGCAGAACGCTGAGAATCTGGCAGCTGTCCTCATAGAACCCGTGCCAGGACAGGGATATATACCGGCCGAGCCTGGTTACCTCGAAGTCCTGCGAGAGGAAACCAGGAAATTAGAGACTGTTCTTATCTTTGATGAAGTCATCGATGGATTCAGGCTATCTCTGGGAGGAGCTCAGGAAAAGTATGGCATTATCCCTGATCTTACCACTCTGGGTAAGATCCTGGGTGGGGGAATGCACATTGGGGCAGTGGTGGGAAAAGAGGACATTCTTGATCTCTGCAACCCCACCAAAAAGGACCCTAAATGGGTATTGGCAGGAGGAGGGACTTTTTCTGCTAATCCTTTGAGTATGGCAGCCGGGATTAAGATGATTACCTACCTCAGGGAAAACGCCGACCTCATCTATCCCCGGCTTGACAAGAATGGTGAGAGGATCCGCCGGGAAATAGAGAAGGTTTTTAATGAAAGTGGGGTTTTAGCTAGATGCAGCGGCGATGGATCGTTATTTGGCTTAAACTTTCCCTTCAAGGAAGGAGTGAAGCTTAGAAGTCCCAGAGATATTGAGGAATTGACGGATCTGGAGAAGCGAAATGAAGAGCTCAAATTGAGGATGCTGAACCACGGAGTACACATCTGGAGCGGTGGTGGGGCTCTATCCACTGCCCATAGTGATGAAGATATCCAGACAATCATTGAGGCATATCATCAGGTAGCTAAAGAGATGGCCAAGGAATAGGATGATATTGACTTTTGCCAGAAAAATATATATTATTTATAGGAAAGATTCCTGGCCACTGCGCCTGTAGCTCAACGGATAGAGCAGCAGCCTTCTAAGCTGTTGGTTGGGGGTTCGAATCCTCCCAGGCGCGCCAGAAATGGGAAGATAAGCACGATAGACTTTGTGCGAGGTAGATTCAAAGGAGAATACGTACAAAAAGTGAGTTTGTTCCGGGAAAAAATAACCTAGAGGAGGATGAGCATGGGAAAAAGAAAGAGGTACACCATTAGTCTGTGGACAATTCTGTCTTGTGTGGTGTTGCTTTTCTTGGGCACAGTAGCTAGCTCAATAGCAGCAGAGACGGAAGAGTCGCAGCGGGTTCTTAAGAAACGTATCGCTGTGGCAGGATTTGAAAACAAGGTTGAGCCCTGGTGGAGGTGGCACTGGGACATAGGCGAGGGAATGTCGGATATGCTGGTAAGTGCTCTGGTGGAAACAGGTAGATTTACGGTGCTCGAAAGAGAGGCTCTTCAGGATATCTTAGAGGAACAAAGGCTGGCAGAAGAGGGGAGAGTGAGTGCTCAGACTGCTGCCCAGGCCGGAAAGCTCCTCGGTGCTCAAATTCTCATCCGGGGTGCCATAACTGAGTTCAGTCATAAGAAAAGTGGTACGGGTGGCCAGATTAAGATTAAGGGGTTCACCATAGGGGGGACCAAAGAAGTGGCCCACGTAGCTGTTGATGTGCGTATGTATGATACTACCAGTGGAGAGGTCCTGACTTCTAAGCCTGTAGAGGGTGGGGCCGAGACCAGGGCTCTAAAGGTAGGGGTAGTATACAAGGACCTTGCTTTTGGAGCAGGCGGTTTTGAGAAAACTCCCCTGGGTAAAGCCACACGGGAGGTTATCAAGGAGGCAGTTGAGCTTATCATTAGTGAAATGAAGAAGATTCCCTGGGAGGGAAGTGTGGTGA
>SOJT01000170.1 GCA_004376485.1 Candidatus Aerophobota bacterium
TGGCGGAGGGACTGGGACTCGAACCCAGACGGGCATTGCTGCCTTTCACCGGTTTTCAAGACCGGCTCCTTGCCAATTCGGACATCCCTCCACTAATCCTTTCTCTCAATCCATTCTTGCCCCTGCATATAGGGACGAAGAACCTCAGGGATAAGAACCCGCTGATTCTGGGTTTGAAAGTTTTCCAGGATGGCTACTACCGTTCTACCGATGGCCAGTCCCGAACCATTGAGGGTATGCACATAGTGGGTGGCTTTCTTCTCTTTGTCTCGATACTTTATGGAAGCCCTTCTAGCCTGATAGTCCTCGAAGTTAGAGCAGGTGGATATCTCTAAGAACCTTTCCTGGCTGGGAAGCCATACCTCAATATCATAGCCAAAGGCAGCGGCAAAACCTAGTTCGTCTCCGCAAAGCTTGACTACCCGATAGGGAAGATTTAGCCTTTTCAATACTTCCTCGGCATCCAAAAGAAGCTTCTCAAGCTCCTCATAAGAGGTTCGGGGAGTAGTGAACTTCACCAGCTCTACCTTGTTAAACTGATGCTGTCTGATGATTCCTCGAATCTTCTTACCATAGGCTCCGGCTTCTCTTCTAAAACAAGGAGTATAGGCAGTGTAGCAAAGGGGAAGATTTTCCTCGTCCAGGACCTCCTCTCGATGAAGATTAGTTACAGGAACCTCAGCGGTGGGAACCAGATAATAATCCTCCTTTTCACACCGATAAAGTTCTTCCCGAAACTTTGGTAGCTGCCCCGTCCCCATGGTAGCAGCGTAGTTGGTCATAAAAGGGGGTAGAATCTCCTGGTATCCATGCTGGGTATGGAGGTCCAGCATGAAGTTCATAAGAGCTCTCTCCAGAAGAGCTCCCATCCCCTTATAGAGAACAAATCCTCTCCCTGTCATCCGGGCAGCTCTTTTGAAATCAAGGACTCCTAAAGACTCGCCGATCTCTTCATGGTCCCGAGGAGGGAAATCGAACTGGGGAAGTTTTCCCCAGTGCCTCACCTCTACATTGACATCTCCTTCCGGAACCCCGGGATGAAGACGGTTGGGAAGACGAAGAAGGAAATCTCGACTCTTGGCCCCCAGCTCTTTTCTCCTTATCTCCCACTTCTTAATTTCGGTGGAGACCTTTTGGATATCCTGGAAAAGAGAACCAGGATCCTCACCCTGGCTCTTTAACTTGCCTATTTTCTTGGAATAGATATTTTGCTGATGTTTCAGACCATCAACTCTCTGGATGAGCTCCCGCCGCTTCCTATCCGCAAGGAGGAACCCATCAAGATGGACCTGGATACTTCTTTTCCTTAAAGTTGCCTTTACCTCATCCAGATTATCTCTAACCCACTTGGCACTGAGCACTTTTTAACTTTCCTCCCAAAAAAACCTGGAAAACTTAGGTCATTCCTCTCCAAATTTGTTCTTCACTAACTGAACCAGGGTCTGGACAGCTTCAGCAGCATCGGAGCCCTCTGCTCTAATTTTGATACTACTTCCCTTATCGGCGGAGAGAAGCAAAAGACTCATAATATTTTTTCCATCGGACACCTGGCCATCTTTCTCGATCCAGATGCGGGATCGAAATTTATGAGCTGCTTCAACCAGCAGGGAAGCTGGCCTGGCGTGCAGTCCGACCTTGTTAGTGATATCAACTTCCCTCTCGAACAACTCGGGCTACCTCTTTCGGAAAAAAACTTCTCGCCTACTCTAAAATACACAAGGGGGTTCTTTCCCTGGGAAAATTCCTGAAGGATTCTTTAGCCGATTTATGGTGGTTTAGGGAAGATAGTCCAGGGGGTTAACCGGCTTGCTCATCTTGCGAATCTCAAAATGAAGCCCAAACCTGCCTAAATCTTCCATAATCCCCAGTTTGGCGATGGGGTCACCTTTCTTGACCTTCTGTCCCTTCTCCATCAAATTAACAGCATTGTAAAAATAGCATGTGAGCAGGCCCTCTTCATGACTAATAAATACCGTATATCCATAATTTTTGCCAGGAACTATGAGATGACCAGCATAGGAGACTTCTCCATCAGCAGCGGCCATCACCGTTTCCCCTGGGGAGCCGGCAATATCGATCCCTTGATTTCCCTCCTCTCCAAAGTATCCAATGACCTCTCCTTTCAATGGCCACTGAAAAAGGGGCTGTTTTTCTTCTAGCTTAGGCCTCTGTGTAGGAGCCGGGGGGGGTGATGGAGCCACATCCCTGGTCAAGATTTGAGGTGGAATTTTTATCTCCAGTGCCCTTTTAGCCCGGGGGATAAAAAGTTTCTGACCTGGCTGAAGCTCATCAGGATCCTTTAACCTGTTAGCCTCGATAATTTCTTCTTTACTTACTCCGTATGCCTTCCCATAAGTCCTGGCAATAAGCAATAGCCATTGGTGCTGCTTAACCACGTGCCACACCCCCTGCAGGGGAATGATAAGTTCCTGTCCAGGGTAAATAGTGGTACCAGCTAGGCTGTTGATTTTTTTGATATCTTGCCAGGGGACGCCGAACTTTTTCCCCAGATCCGCAAGGGAATCTCCCTTCCTCACCACATAATTTTGATGAGCCAACTCGGGAATGATAAGTTCCTGTCCAGGGTAAATAGTGGTACCAGCTAGGCTGTTGATT
>SOJT01000209.1 GCA_004376485.1 Candidatus Aerophobota bacterium
GCTTTTAGAATTTCCACCTTTCTCGCCACATTCCTCCTACATTATAGTGCGTTCCAACAATGGAATGAGATTAGTTTTTGCCTCGAGGGCAGTTTGACGCTCTAGCTTTTTACTGATAAATTATGAGTGGATGAAAAAATAGACTTGTGAAGGCGTAGCAATGGGGGTTTATCGAATCAGGGAATACGGAGAGCCTATTCTGAGACAGAAGTGTAGGAGGGTGGCGAGCTTAGGCTCGAGAGAAAAGAGAGTTCTCTCCCAGATGGCTACCGCAATGTATAAAGCTCAAGGAGTGGGACTGGCTGCTCCTCAAATAGGATTGGATGAACAGTTAATTGTGGTAGATGGAGTGGGGGACTTGATAAAATTGGCCAATCCTCTCATTCTGCTCAAGGACGGCGAGAGCATTATGGAAGAGGGTTGTCTATCTTTACCTCACACTATGGTCAAGGTAAAAAGAGCCAGTAGAGTAATAGTTGAAGGATGGAATGAGAATGAAGAAAGGGTGAGGATAGAGGGGGAGGACCTTTTAGCCCGAGTACTCCAGCATGAGATTGACCATCTCATGGGTATCTTGATTATTGACTATGTTTTTCCTGGTGAGAAAACTCTTCATAGCGATAGCTTATCCAGTAACAAAAGAGGTGAGAGAAATGGCTAAGGCTTACTTAAAAATCAAAGTCGAGATGGGAAGAGAAAGAGCGGTAAGAGATGCTCTCCTCACCTTCGAGGAGGTAAAGGCAGCGGAGGTTACTACAGGAGACCAGGATGTTTTAGCTCTTGTCGAAGCTGATAGCTACGATGATATCCTTCAGGTGGTCATAGATAGACTCCGCACCATTAAGGGGGTCACCGGCACTACCACCGATCTGGTCCTAGAGTAATGGGATGAGATATCTAAAATAAGGTGGGGCGTGGTGAAGCGGTAACACAGCGGACTTTGGATCCGCCATTCGGGGGTTCGAATCCTCCCGCCCCAGCCAGAAAAAAATGGGAAAGGTGAGTATTTTTTATAACTTGAGGGTATGAAGCTTAAGGAAATTGGCGAATTTGGTCTCATCAGACGAATTAGATCCAGTTTGAAGGATTCCCAGGGAAAAGCGGTGCTGGGGATCGGAGATGATGGGGCTGCTCTCAAGATAGCTCCGGGAAAGCTAGCTCTCTTCACTCTTGATACCCTGGTGGAGAATACCCACTTCAAATGGAATTATGCCTCAGCCGGGGATGTAGGATGGAAGGCATTAGCAGTTAATATCTCTGACATTGCTGCCATGGGTGGGATACCTACCTATTGCGTGGTAGGATTGGGATTGTCCGGCACTCTTAAGATAGACCTGGTCGATGGTTTATATAAAGGCTTAAAAGAAATAGCAGGCCGCTACGGGATCGGTGTAGTAGGAGGGGATGTAGTTAGATCCTTGGAGTTTTTTATTACCGTCTGCCTCCTAGGAGAAGTAGCTGAAGAGGGAATTTCCTCTCGTTCAGGGGCGAAAGTGGGGGATCTTATTTTTGTTACCGGGGAGCTGGGAGCGGCTGCCGCAGGACTAATCTGTCTTAATACGGCCCATGTAAACCTTGCCTCCAGGAAAAGAGAATTACTTGTTCAAAAGCATCTTAGGCCTTCCCCCCGGCTAAAGGAAGGGCAGTGGATAGCCGGCAGGCGATTAGCTACGGCTATGATTGATATCAGCGATGGGCTCATCTCTGATCTTTCCCGCATAAGAGAGGAAAGCAGGGTGGGGGCAGTTCTATGGGAGGAGAGGATTCCTATGGCTCTCCCTGCTAGAGAGCTCGCCCGCTCTATAGGGAGGCCTCCTCTGAATTGGGCTCTCTATGGGGGAGAAGATTACGAGCTTCTCTTTACCGCATCCCCGGATAAGAAAAAACTCTTAGAACAACAGGCGGACTTTCCTGTCTCTTGTATTGGAGAGGTGCTGAAATGGGAAAAGGGGATGGCCCTTAAGGATGGAGAAGGTAGGCTAGTAAGAATAGAGGAGAAGGGATATAATCACCTGGCTCCATCCCCGGAAAGAGGCGAGAAGTGATGGTTTCTTTTAAGCACCAGTTTGGGGGGACAGGGAAAAAGCTGAAAAATTAGGGAGGATTTGGAAATGAGAAAAGTAGCCATAAATGGGTTTGGCAGGATAGGAAGGCTCGCCTTAAGGGCAGCCCTGGAGCAGAAAGCCAATCTTGATTTTGTAGCCGTAAATGACCTGGTAGATGCGAGGACTCTGGCTCATCTTTTTAAATATGATTCCATTCATCGATCCTATCCAGGGAAGGTAGGAGCAGATGGTGATTCAATAATTATTGATGGGAAAAAGATAAGGGTTTTTTCCGAGAAGGATCCATCAAATCTTCCCTGGGCCGAGCTAGGTGTAGATGTAGTAATAGAATCAACCGGATTTTTCCGAAAGAAGAAAGAGGCAGCCTCCCATTTGAAGGGAGGAGCAAAGAAAGTTGTTATTACCGCTCCGGCCAGAGGGGATGAGGAAGTACTTACGGTGGTCATGGGAGTAAATGAAGGAACCTACAATCCTGCTGTCCACCACATTGTTTCCGGAGCCTCCTGTACTACCAACTGTCTGGTACCCATGGTCAAAGT
>SOJT01000210.1 GCA_004376485.1 Candidatus Aerophobota bacterium
AGATTAAAGCAGAGCCTGCAGGGGTAAAAGTGGAGCCTAAAGCTCCTCCCAGCATGCCTCTTCTAGGGATCTCCGGTGGACCCGGCGAGAAACTTCCCGTCTCTCCCCCTCCGGTAAAGTGGGAAAGCCCAACCAAGATGCCCATTCCTTTCGTTGAGGAAAAACCCTCCCTGGGAAGAGGGACGGGAGATGTAGGTTCCCTTTCTCCTGGCATGAGAAGAGGTGTCTCCAAAGAAAGACAGGTTCTTCCTGCTCCTGGTGGAGAGAATCTGCCTCCTAAAGCTGCCTTCTATGTTAAGGGAGATTTAGGTTATGAGGGGGAAGGAGCTGAGGGAGGAGAAGGAGTTTCACCTGGAAGGATCACAGGGCCTGCGGGGGGAAGAGGAATTCAAAGGAGACGTGAGCCTAAGTATCCGGCCTGGGCAGAAGCTTCTGGGGTGAAGGGCGAAGTGGAACTGAAGTTTTGGGTCACCCCCGCTGGGGAGGTAAGCGAAGTAGAATTGCACAAGACATCCGGATGGTCAGGATTTGACAACTTGGCATCTCAAGCTCTGAGGCAGTGGAGATTCGGGGAAATCGAGGAGAAGGAAAGACAGTGGGGAATTATCTCCTTTGTTTTTGAGTTTGAATAGCGAAGAGGTTGAGAGCTCTCCTATCTGGATAAACTCATCCCTCGCCGGGGGAACTAGTGTAGTTTTTTTGTTTCACGGGGCCGTCTAGATCCTCAAGCCATTTCCTTTCTTAAAATCCCAAGAAAATACCAACTCCGGGAGAGATTGACAGAACCAAGGTATAGTTTATAATTGGGCTAGAGGAGGGTCAAAAAGCAACGAGAAAGAAGGAGAATTTTTGTGCAAGAGGCTAAATTTGAACTCGTCAGCGGGTTCCATCCCCGGGGGGATCAACCTCAAGCTATTGAAAAGCTCACCCGTGGGATAAGGAGGGGTCTGAAGAGACAGACACTAATAGGAGTGACCGGCTCCGGCAAAACCTTTACCATGGCCAATGTGATTGAAAGAGTAGGAAAGCCTTCCTTGGTCATCTCCCATAATAAAACTTTGGCTGCTCAACTATTCAGCGAATTCTCTACTCTATTTCCTCATAGCAGGGTGGAATATTTTGTCTCTTACTATGATTATTACCAACCCGAGGCCTACGTTCCCCAGACCGACACTTACATTGAAAAGGATGCATCCATCAACGATAAGATTGATAGGATGCGTCATTCAGCTACTCGCTCTTTGCTGGAACGTCCGGATACTATCATCGTTGCCAGTGTCTCCTGCATCTATGGACTAGGCTCACCTGAGGACTATAAAGAAATGCTCTTAAGGATGAAGGTGGGTGAAGAGATACCTCGTAGTTTTATTCTTAAAAAGCTGGTGGAGATGAGGTACGAACGGAACGATGTGGATTTCTCCCGGGGGAAATTTCGAGTGAAAGGAGATATCATTGAACTATTTCCTGTCCACGAAGAGAAGGCGGTTCGTATAGAGCTGTGGGGAGATGAGATAGAAAAAATCTGTCTTTTTGATCCTCTCACCAGAGAGGTAAAAAGTGATCTTCCAGAGGTCTACATCTACCCTGCCACTCACTATCTCGCTCCACCGGATAGACTCGACTATGTCCTCCAGTCCATTGAGAAAGAGCTGGAGCAAAGGCTAAGGGAGCTTTACTCTCAGGGAAAGCTCCTGGAGGCTCAGAGACTGGAGGCAAGAACTAACTATGATCTGGAAATGATAAGAGAGGTGGGGTATTGCACAGGTATAGAGAATTACTCCCGCTATTTTTCTGGAAGAGCTCCAGGAGAGCGTCCTGCCTGTCTGATTGATTATTTTCCCAAAGAGTACCTCCTCTTCATCGATGAGTCACATCAGACCATCCCTCAGCTCCATGCCATGTACGGAGGGGACAGGTCGCGGAAGGATAATCTGGTGGAATACGGATTCCGTCTACCCTCGGCTTATGACAATCGTCCCTTGAAATTCTCTGAGTTTGAGTCCCTAATTAATCAGGTTATTTACGTCTCTGCCACTCCGTCCAGTTATGAATTGAAGATAAGCTCACAGATTGTTGAGCAGCTTATCCGTCCCACTGGTTTAGTGGATCCCAAAATGACCATAAAACCGGCTATCCAGCCTATAGATGATCTTTTAGAAGAAATTGAGGCCAGGGTAAGAAAACGTCAGAGGATTCTGGTAACCACTTTAACCAAGAGGATGGCCGAGGATCTTACTGAGTACCTGGAAGAGTTGGGAGTAAGGGTGAGGTATCTGCATTCCGAAATTGAGACCCTTGAAAGATCAAAAATTTTGAGGGAGCTAAGGCTAGGGGAGTTCGATGTTCTAGTAGGGATCAACCTTTTGCGGGAGGGGTTAGACCTGCCAGAGGTTTCTTTGGTGGCTGTTCTGGATGCGGATAAGGAGGGTTTTCTCCGCTCAGAAACCTCCCTAATTCAGACTGCGGGCAGAGCATCTCGTAATGTAGAGGGCGAGGTGATCCTCTACGCTGATGAGGTGACCCCGTCCATGAAACGAGCCCTGGAGGAAACACAGAGAAGACGAAAGATTCAACTGGAATATAATAGAAAGCATGG
>SOJT01000004.1 GCA_004376485.1 Candidatus Aerophobota bacterium
GGATTTTCCTTGAGTTGATGGGCGAAGTTTTCTATGGAGCGAAACCCCCGATTGTCACCGGGCAAGGCAAAGCCTTCCAGGATTAGAGTTATAGAAGGGTGGACTTTAGCTGGGGAAGCCTTAGCCCCGGGAGAAGATGCTTTCCTGGGTGCCTGAGCCGATCTTTGCACAGATAGCCTGTTTATCCAGATATTTTCTGGTATGAGCTCACTAAGAGCCTGAAGCTTGGGCGTCCACCAGATTTGTTTTCCCTTGAGCTCACTGGTCAAGGATATCTTATGGTGCAAAGCATCCCACTCTCCTTTGTATTCTACTATCCGGAAGACCTCCTTATTTAATGTGGCATGTTTTTTTGAAATCAAAGCTAATTGGTTTTGGCAGTCTTTAATATCGTAATAGTTGTCTATGTAAATATACCCCATCAACATAATCAAAAGGAAAAAGGCCAGAAGTAAGGTAGCAGAGAGTACCCTCCTCAAACTTTTCACTCTAGAGGGGGCTACTCTGCCTCGAATCAGATCTAGCTGGATTTTCATCTTTATTTTTCCCTTAATCCCAATCCAATAGCTATGGCCAGAAGATAGCCCTTATCTTTCTTAAACTCGTAACCCAGTTTGCCAGGATCAAATTCTAGATCTTCCAATGGATTCCACTTTTCCACAGGTAATCCCAGGGCGTTTGAAAATAAATCACTAATCTCTGAAGCCACGGTACCTCCTCCAGTTAAGAAAACTCTGGCCACCTTATTTCCCCGAGCTCTACCTTCGTAATAATGGACGGATCGATGGATCTCCTCAACTGTTCTGTCCAGCATGATTTTTTCTTTCAAGTTAAGGGGCGCCTTGAGATCTAAACTGATGTCTCTAACGAAGTACAAACTTTCTTTTCCTAAAATCCCCAGGTTGATTAATCTTGCCCCCAAGTTTAAGACCATCACATCCTCCTCAGAAGCTAGATTCTTTAGCCTTAAGAAGCAGTTGGCCAGGGCCAGGCAGTCAATATCGATGCCTATGGGATTCAGGCCCGCCTGTTGAAGGATTTCCATACGCTGCTGAACCATTTCTTTGGGCACTGCGACAAACAGAACCTGCTGTCCTTTAGCTTCTTTTTGATTCTGCGGTAGGATCTGGAAGTCTGTCTCCATTCCATTGAGCTCACCACCCATCACCCGTTCAGCTTCCAGCTTAACCGCATTCTCCAGCTCTTTTCCCGAGAGGGGAGGAAATTTGAAGTACTGAATAATGATGAAGGAACCACTCAAAGAGGAAACCGCATCTCTGACCTTAATGCGGCTTTTTTTCAAAGAATGCCTGATGGCGTGACTGACGGCATGTGTGCTCATCGTTCGGCCGGTGGTCCGAAAATTGGAGACGGGATTATCCACCACTCCCACCTTTTCTAACCTTATCTTCCCGGAGGACTGACTCAACTGAGCCAGTTTTATCAGGCTGGATCCAATGTCTACACCCACCACATTCTTGAACCCTAGCATGGATTTTCCTGTTTCATTGTTCTTCCCACAATTGCACCAAATACACCGGTCGTGTTACGTAACTATAAAAATCCTCATCGAACTGGGTATAGTAGATGACGTCAGATTCGGTTTCTATTTTATATTCACCCCCGCTGACTGTAGCTCCATGAATCACACAGTGTTGTTCTATTTTTATTTCTCCATTTGGTGCCCAGAGCACCCCATATACTTCAGAAGGATTCTCCTCAGTCCCTTCTTCTATTTTTATGGCCTTCTCCTCTCCTTCATAAGCTGAAATAAGTGATACTCCCGTCTCTAGTGAAGTTCCAACCCGGGAGTTTTGTTGGACTTTTATCCAGCCCTCGGCCACGACTGATCCCGGCCCGACCAATGTCGAACTAGAGATTGTTACATTTCCTGTGACATACCAGATCCCATTTATAGGATAGGGGTCCACGCCGTCGATCACCAAGTCACCATTTATTATCTGAGTAGCCTTATACTGGTAATAGCCACTGTCAAATTCTGGGAAAGGTAACTCATCTGCCCCTTCAGTTATAGTTCCCGTAACAGTACCCGAATCAATTACAACAACTCCCGTTGCCACAGCATCTCCGTTAACAGTTGCCGCTTCGATGGTTATATCTCCAATAGTATAACAATCACCTGTTATCTCAGTACCAGGAATTTCGGCGATGATCCCGGCAGCACTAGCAATAGCGTACTCAAAGACTTGATCCGGGGGTTTTTCTAGGGTGACGCTGACTGTTTTTTCCATTTTTCCCTCTGCCTCTTTGCTGGGCACATATCCGGTCGAAATAATCTTCGGCTCAGGTCCATCCTTATTTTCCACTTTAACCTCATAATCACCGACGCTATTGTCTTGCAAATCATCGAGAACTTCCGGCCCCCGGGTAACGTCACCATTTTCAGTCCAAGGGGGGTCGGGCCAAGGGAGATCACCATAATTAAATTGCCAAATAGTTGTTTCTACCCCGGCTTCAGCCAGGTAAAAGGCCTGGTTCTTGTGAATTTGCCTCCTTACCAGGCTGTTCTCCATTACGCCTGCATTAAGAAAGGCCAG
>SOJT01000107.1 GCA_004376485.1 Candidatus Aerophobota bacterium
TTAATAGTCCTTCCTCAGCCAGGATATCGACCCAACCCCCGCTGCCTCTTATTATGACGGTAGGTTTTCCGATGTTTAAGGCCAGGGAAATTTCATTGAGGGTGCCCCAGCGCCCGGCTATGGCGATGAGAGCATCCACGCTCCTCACCAGAAGATAATTCCTGGCGTAGCCCATATAGGTAGGAATGGCAATATCAATGAAACTATTAGCCTCACCTGCCGATCCCGGCATAATTCCTATGGTTAAGCCTTGGGCTTTCTTTGCTCCTCTAGCCGCTGCCTCCATAACTCCTCCTCTTCCACCCGAGACCAGAACCGCTCCTTTTTTTGCCACATAGTAGCCTACTTCCTCGGCCATTTTCAAGGTAGTGGGAGTAAGGGATAAATCATCGCCGTCCGATCCAGAAATACCGATCATCTTTTTCATCTTTAGCTTACCTCCTCTATTCTCTTTTCCAGCCTTTGGAGCCTCATCCTCAGCTCTTTTTCCTCTTTTTTCTTCTTTTCCACCACCTCTGGAGGGGCCTTGGTCTTAAATTCTGGACGGGAGATTTTTTTCTTTACCAGCATGAGTTTCTTCTTTAAATCGTTTGCCGCAGAAACTAATCTTTTCCTCTCTTTTTCTATCTCTACTATCCCCCTTAAGGGAATGAATATTTCCACCCCATCCACCAGGGAGGAAGCTGATCCAGGAGGTCGAGAAAGATCCCGGTCAATAAGAAGAGAACTCGCTCCTACCAGATTTATAATGTAAGATTTATGTTGTTTTAAGATGGTAAGTTTGTCTTCATGGGAGGGTCTTATAAGGAGCTCTATTTTCTTTTGGGGAGAAATTCTCATTTCCGAGCGAATCATGCGGACCTCCTGAATAATCTTCATCAGCAGGCTCATCTTTTCTTCCGCTTCTCTATCTTCTCTTGCCTCCTCTTTGGGCCAGGAGGAGATCATAATGCTGTCTCTTCGTCCCGAGAGTCTCTGGTAAATTTCTTCGGTGACAAAGGGCATAAAGGGATGCAGAAGCTTCAGGGTTCCCTCGAGAACATAGTGGAGAACCCACTGAGCCCGATAGCGCGATTTTGGGTCTCCCGTGGGGACTAGATATGGTTTCACCAGTTCGATATACCAGTCGCAGAACTCCCCCCAGACAAATTGATAAAGAGAATTTGCTCCTTCAGAGAACCTGAATTTCTCCATGTCCAGAGTAACTTTTCTCACCAAAGACTCATAGCGAGATAGAATCCATCTATGGCAAAGCTCCAGCCCCTCCTCTTGCAGCCTACCTTCAGGTTTAAAATCTTCTAGATTCATGAGGACAAAACGGGAGGCGTTCCAGATTTTATTGACAAAATTCCGGTAGCCCCTTACCCTGTCGTCAGAGAAGCGCACGTATGGGGCACCGGTCCTCAGAGCTACTAGAGAAAATCTGAAGGCATCTGTTCCATACCTCTTCATCATATCCAGGGGGTCTACTACATTGCCCCTGGATTTACTCATCTTTTCTCCCCTCTCATCCCCTATTAAGGGATGGATGTAGACCTTATGGAAAGGCACCTGGTGGGTGAATTTGAGAGCCATCATCACCATTCGGGAAACCCAGAAGAAAAGAATATCCCATCCGGTACAAAGCACTGAGGTAGGGTAAAATTTCTCAAATTTTTCTCCTTGCTCGGGCCAACCCAGGGTGGAGAAAGGCCACAGGCTCGAAGAAAACCAGGTATCCAGGACATCTTGGTCCTGTTTGATATCCGGGGACGTGCAGTGGGAACACTGGCTGGGAATGCCAGAGGTTACTGTAATCTTACCGCAATCTCCGCAGTGCCAGATAGGGAGGCGGTGTCCCCACCAGATCTGTCGGGAAATGCACCAATCACGAATGTTTTCCAGCCATTGAAGATAGTTCTTTTTCCAGAAAGAAGGGATGAATTCGATTTTTTTCTTCTCCACTACCCTCATAGCCTCAGCGGCTAGATCCTTCATTCTTATGAACCACTGGGTGGAAAGATAAGGTTCAATCTCTGTTGTGCACCTGTAGCAGCGCCCTATCCGGAGGTCATAGTCTTCTATTTTTTCCAGATACCCCCCCTTTTTAAGATCCTGCAGGACTTTTTTTCGGGCCTCATATCTTGTCAGACCCTGATATTTCCCACCATTCTCATTAATGCTAGCGTCCTTGTTAAAGATATTGATAAACCTGAGCCCGTGCTCTTTTCCTATGAGGAAGTCGTTAGCATCATGGGCAGGGGTAACTTTTAAAGCTCCTGATCCAAATTCTGAATCCACATATCTATCATAAATCAAAGGAAGCTCTCGTCCAAGCAAAGGCAGAAGGAGTTTTCTCCCTTCTAGATCCTTGAATCTTTCATCCTGGGGATTTACTGCTACTGCCGTATCCCCCAACATGGTTTCTGGCCGGGTAGTAGCTACTACCACGCCCTTTCCTCTTGTCTTGTTCTTGAAGGGATACCTTATGTAGTAGAGTTTCCCTTCTCTCTCCTGGTATTCTACCTCAATGTCCGATAGGGCGGTCTGACATCCGGGGCACCAGTT
>SOJT01000048.1 GCA_004376485.1 Candidatus Aerophobota bacterium
ATTTGAGCTCCAATACCGTAGTCCCGAAGATCAGGGTCAAAACCAAGTCTTTGATTGGCCTCTACCGTATCCAGTCCCCTATCTTGAAGAGTGTAGCTTTTTAGTTTATTAAGGAGCCCTATACCTCGCCCTTCTTGATTCAAATAAAGAAGAACTCCACTATCTGAGGTCCCTATTTTTTCTAAAGCCGCTTCCAACTGCTGTCCACAATCACAGCGCAGGGATTTAAAGACATCACCGGTAAGACATTGAGAATGCACCCTGACCAGAACGTCCTCTTTACCCTCCACCTTACCTTTGACTAAAGCCAGATGAACACGACCCTCCAGACGAGTTCTGTAAGCAATGAGCTCAAAGTCTCCATAGGGAGTGGGAAGAGGCGTGACAGCTTCTCTTTTTACCAGTTTCTCTTTCTTCCAGCGATAATGGATGATATCAGCCAGGCTGCAGATTTTCAGATTATGTTGTCTTGAGAAATCTAGAAGCTCAGGAAGTCCGGCCATGCGCCCATCCTCACTCATTATCTCACACAAAACTCCTGCTGGATAAAAACCGGCGAGCCTGGCTAAATCTACTGATGCTTCCGTATGGCCTGCTCGCACCAGCACGCCTCCCTCACGGCTGATCAGGGGAAAAATATGACCCGGCCTTGCCAGGTCCTCGGCCTTAGCTTTGGCATCAATAATAACTTTTATGGTTCGGGCCCTATCATAGGCAGATATCCCTGTTGTGGTCTTATGTTTAGCATCTACTGAGACGGTAAAGGGAGTTCCATGAAGAGAGGTGTTCTGCCCTACCATAGGACTGAGCTCCAATTGTCTGGCCCTATCCATAGTTATAGCCACACAGATCAATCCACGAGCATGTTTTGCCATGAAGTTTACTATCTCGGGGCTGGCCTTAGCAGCAGGAATGATAAGATCCCCTTCGTTCTCCCTTTCTTTATCATCCACCACAATGGCCATCTTGCCTTTCTTGGAATCTCGGATAACTTCCTCCACAGAATTAAACTCCATCTATCTCACCTCTTTTTAAGCATCAAAATTTCAGAGCTAGTATCCCGCTTTTTTCAAGAATTCGGCGTCGATTCTACTCTGGTTTTTCTTCCCCTCCTGAATGATTCTCTCCAAATACCTGGAGATGAGATCTACCTCCAGATTGAGTAGATTCTCCTCTTTCTTTGAATCAAGGATAGTATTCTCCAGGGTAAAAGGAGTAAGATAAACCAAAAATCCTCTCTCATTTACCTCGGCTATAGTTAAACTCACTCCTTCCACAGCAATACGACCCTGGGGAGCTATGTATCTCATGAGGGGAGGAGGAGGCTGAATTTGCATTAGAGTCTCAGCTTGCCCTTTTCTTATCTCTCTTATCTGCCCCACTCCATCGACATCTCCACTTATCAGATGCCCACCCAGCCGATCACTCATACTCAAAGCTCTCTCCAGGTTTACCTTGCTTCCCTTTCTTAGGAGGGAAAGGTTAGTTTTTTTAAAAGTCTGAGGCATTATCTCAACATTAAAAGTCCTGGCCTCTAGATCAACCACAGTCAAACAAACACCGTTAACCGCTATACTGTCTCGCTGCCTGGTGCCCTCCAGCACCTTCTGTGCCCGGACAGTCACTCTGTAAGCATTAGGAGAAGGCTGGATGCTCTCCACAGATCCCACCTCCTCTACTATACCGGTAAACATAGTTTTTACCTGTCTTTTCAATTTTAGAATAAGGAAAAAGCTTGTCAAGGAAATCTCAGAAGGGAAGCCGCAAAGGGGTCTTTGCCGGGGATCTTTTGAGGAGATGGACCAGTCCATAAACTACAGGGGTGTCCAGCAAGGCAATACACAGTTTTATAAAATACTGGCCTAAAATAAGGGGGAGAAGGGGGAATACCCCATAAAAAGCCAAAGAAATAAATAGACAGGTATCAATGGCCTGAGACACTAGAGTAGAGGCATTATTACGAAGCCAAAGATACCTTCCTCCGGTAACCTTCCTCCAGAAGTGAAAAGCCCAGACATCATGGTACTGACTCACCAGATAAGCAACCACACTAGCTAAGATTATACGGCTTGCTCCCTTCTCCATTCCCAGAATGCTGGTAAAAGCCCTCTCCTCTGTCCAGAAGGGAGCGGAGGGTAGGATAATGGCAAACCAGATAAGTAGAAAAACAGCTCCTAGACTAAAAAGCCCTGCCAGCACCAGCTGCTTGGCGTAGTTCTTTCCCCATATTTCACTGACAACATCAGTGACAGCAAAGGTTACGGCATAGGCCAGAACTCCAGCAGGCACATAAATTCTGCCCAGAGCCACGATTTTACTGGCCAAAACCTCAGAAATTACTAAAGATCCAATGAATATACCGCACAGGATAATGAAGGCAGACTCTCTATCTTTTTTGGTATAAGGAATCTTCGAAGAAAATTTCACCCTACTCTCACCCTCTACTTCCCAAAATTCTTTGCTACCTAGCCGGCTGGGCTAACTTTTACCAGATCCAGATTCATACTCAGAGGCTTTCTTATATCTATATGTCCGGCCAGGGTGTTG
>SOJT01000106.1 GCA_004376485.1 Candidatus Aerophobota bacterium
CTACATAAGATTCCAGAAGATCTGCTCCCAATCCCGCCACATCTCCCACATTATCTCCCACATTATCAGCAATGACAGCAGCATTGCGGGGATCGTCCTCAGGAATCCCTGCCTCTACTTTCCCCGCCAGATCTGCTCCCATATCAGCTCCCTTGGTGTAGATTCCCCCTCCGGCACGGGCAAATAGGGCCATCAGAGAGGCACCCATAGCGTATCCATTAACCATCAGGGGATTTCCCATGATCCTTCCCTCAACAATAACAGGGTTAATCACTCGAGATACAAGATAGACAACCACCAGTCCCAAAAAGGCAACACAGACAACGGAAAGACCGGTAACTGCCCCGGCAGAAAAAGAGATATCCAAAGCGGGCCGAAGGCCTCGCGTGGCTGCCTGAGTGGTTCGAGCATTGCTTCGGGTGGCTATACTCATTCCAATCCAGCCAGCCAGGGCTGAACATAAAACTCCTATGACAAAGGCAATGGCTGTCTGCCAGTTAACCTGAACATTCCTGCCCAATAGAGGCCCCAGACACAAGAAGATGGCTACCACAGTAACCAGAATAGCTACAGTTCTGTACTCCCGGTAGAGGAAGGTCTTTGCCCCCTCCTGGATGGTCCTTGAGAGCTCCCGCATTTTTTCATTCCCTGGATTAGCCCTCAAGATTCCTACGATCAAAAAAACTACTCCCAAGAGTCCAATAATGGCTGCTCCAGCCGGAACTAGAATCTCTCCCATTTTTTTCTTTCTTCCCTAGTTATACTGTCTCATTACTTCTTCGATGCTCTGTTTAAGCAAAACTCCTACAGCCTGAGCTGCTCTGTCCACAGTATCTTTGATTACCTTCTTCTCCTGAGAGGTGAACTCTCCCAGAACAAATTGGGTAAGATCTTCTTCCTCTCCTGGTCGACCAATGCCCACCCGCAGCCTCGGAACTTCCTGGGTTCCCAGAGATTCAATGATAGACCTCAAGCCCTTATGTCCCCCATCCCCTCCTTTCTTACTAATTCGGAGTCTACCCAGTTCTAAATCCGCATCATCATTTATTATTAGTATATCCTGGGTACTGAGGCGATAACCTCGTTTTATTTCAGCAAGTGATTTTCCCGCCTCATTGACGAAGGTAAGCGGTTTAGCCAGGAGGATCTTTTTCTGAGCCAGAAATCCTTCACCTAGCCAGGCGTGATAGCAAAAGGCATTGAGCTCGATCTTGTGGAGTTCTGAGAGTCTGTCTATCACCATGAATCCCAGGTTATGGCGAGTATTCCTGTACTGAATTCCCGGGTTTCCCAATCCAAATATTAGCCTCATCACTCCTTTTTCTCAGTTTCTCCTTCCTCCTCTTCTTTCTTCTCACCCACCACTTCAACTTCTTCAGCGGGAACCTTCTCCTCTTCTGTTACTACCACTTCTTCAGGGGCAGGGGAGATGACGGAAACCACTATTTCTTCCGGATGGGTAATGACCTTTACCTCGGGGGAGACTTTAAGATCTCTCACTCTCAGAGAATCACCGATACCCAGAAGAGTAACGTCCACCTCTATCACCGGAGGAATATCCCTGGGAACACATTCTACCTCCACCTCACGAACTAGATGTTCTACGATACCTCCTATCTTCTCTCCCCGCGTTTTCCCCACAAAAGATAAAGGAACAGTGGTGGTCAACTTTTCTCCCCGGGTAACTTGCAGAAAATCAATGTGTTGAACACCACCCTTCAGCCAGTTCTTCTGGGTACTTTTTACGATAACTTCCCACTTCTTATTCGCCTTCTGATTAACAATGTCCAGAGTGAGAATCTGCTCATGAGGGCTCCGATGAGACATAATGTCTTTAAGTTCCTTTCTCTCCACTTCCAGAGATATACTTCCTTTAAGGTGATGACCGTAGAGGATAGCCGGAATCATACCCTCTCTTCTTAGTTTTCGTGCATATCCTTTGCCGGTTTTCTCTCGCAATTTAGCCTTCAAAGTTAATCTCTTCATCTAAAATCTCCTTCCTTAGATAAACAAAGAGCTTACCGATCTATTCTCGTGAATACGCCTGATGGCCTCTCCTAGAAGGGAAGCAACCGAGAGGACTCTGATCTTGCTCACTTTTTTATTCTCCTCCAGGGGAATGCTATCGGTTATCACCAGCTCTTTGAGGGAAGATCTTTCTATTTTCTCACAAGCACCTCCAGAGAGAACGGGATGGGTGCAGCTGGCATAGATTTCTCCAGCTCCCCTTTCCTCAAGAACTTCCATAGCCGCTATCATAGTTCCCCCTGTATCAATCATGTCATCCACAATAAGAATGTGTTTTCCTTTCACTTCACCCACTATATGGAGCACCTGAGCCTCGTTAGCCATGGGCCTTCTTTTGTCCACAATAGCGAGCGATGCATTTAATCTCCTGGCATAGGCACGAGCTCTTCTTACTCCTCCCACATCCGGAGAAAGAACCACCACATCGTCAAAGTGCTTCTCTTTAAAATAATCGATAAAAATGGGAGCAGCGAATAGATGATCTACTTTGATGTCGAAAAAACCCTGAATTTGA
>SOJT01000069.1 GCA_004376485.1 Candidatus Aerophobota bacterium
TGCCCTTCTCACGCAAGAGCCTGCTATGGCTGCTGGGGACCAGCACCGAATGTCAACGCACCTGCTCTGGCCAAGAAATTTGAACAATTGGGTTTATCCCCCGATGATATTGTGAGAAAGTTTACCCAATTTGCCAGTCCCAAGATTGAGTTTCGTAAGGGAGCGGAAATGTATGAGTGAAAAGGACATATTCATAGACTATTTAGCCAGGGTAGAAGGGGAAACGGCTATTAAGATTAATATCAAAGGTAACAAGCCTCAGGAGCTCAAGCTCAACATTTTTGAGCCTCCCCGATTTTTTGAAGGTTTCCTGGTAGGGCGAAAATACTACGAGGTTCCCGATATAGTATCCAGAATCTGTGGAATATGTCCAGTCTCTCACATGACTACGGCCCTTAGAGCTATAGAAAAGGCTATGGGAATCAATCCCAGTCAACAAACAAGGATTTTGCGTCGACTAATGGCTCTTTCCCAGATGGTATCCAGTCATCTCATTCACCTTTATATGCTAGCTATGCCTGATTATCATGGCTACTCCGGGGCTCAAGAAATGCTACCCGAATTTGCAGAGGAGCTATCCCGTCTTATGCGAATGAAAAAAGTAATGAATGATCTCACCGCCGCCATTGGAGGTAGGGCCAGTCATCCAGTAAGTGCGGTTGTAAATGGCTTTACTGATCTTCCCTCTTCTCAGGAGTTAGAGAGACGACAGCGAGACCTGGAGAAAATAGAGACCGACGCAGTCAAAACGGTAAGAATGGTATCTCAGTTTTCCATCCCTGATTTTTGCCGAAAAACCGAATATGTAGCTCTGAAAGCGGCTAATCGCTACGCCATGATAGAAGGCAACATCGTTTCCAGTGCGGGTCTGGAAATTCCTGAGCAAGATTATGAGAAGTATTTTGAGGAGCAGGAGGTCTCTTACAGCATGGCCAAGCGAGCCAAAATTAAAGGCAGAGGTTCTTTAATGGTAGGAGCTCTGGCTCGATTGAACCTCAAATTTGATCAACTTCCGTCTTCGGTAAAGAAATTGGCTAAAGAAGTAGGATTCAAACTTCCTGATTACAATCCTTTCCATAATAATCTAGCCCAGTCTCTGGAGATTTTCTACGGTATTCAGGAATGTCGACAAATTCTAGAGAATCTGAAACTCTCTCTGGAGAATAATAACTACCGGGTAAGGGCCGGAGAAGGAGCAGCCTTCAGTGAGGCGCCCCGGGGACTACTCTACCATCGATATACCATAAATGCCAGAGGGGTAATAGAAAAGGCTAACATAGTTACCCCCACAGTACATAATTTTGCCAATATTGAAGAGGATCTGCACCATTTAGTGATACAAAACAGTGATTTACCAACCAGGAAGATCGCCCTTCTCTGTGAAATGCTGGTTAGAGCCTATGACCCGTGTTTTTCCTGTTCGGTGCATTAACTCTTCTTTAGAGCAGCGAATATAAGCAAAGGGAGAATAAGATGGAACGTTTAGAAACCAGATATGTATCAAGATTTTGTGAACTATGCGGAGATGTGTCTGCCGCAGGAGGTCTCCAGGAGACCCTGCAGGTTTTAGCTAAGGGATGTACCGAAGCCTTGAAGGTAAAGGCTTGCTCCATCCGGATTCTGGATGAAAAGGGAAAGAGACTGGAAATAAGGGCAGCCTATGGACTAAGCCAGGAGTACCTCAAGAAAGGACCCATCGAGATAGAAAAAAATCCTCTGGACCAGAAAGTTTTGAGAGGGGAAATAGTGAGTACTCTTGATGTGAGCAAAGAACCTCTTTTTCGGTATCCTAAAGAAGGCAAAAGGGAGGGGATATGCTCTCTTCTCTCGGTTCCTCTTAGAATGAAGGAAAAACCAATAGGTGTCCTCCGAATCTATACCTCCCGACCTCACCAGTTCAAAAAAAGTGAAGTAAGCATTGCCAATACTCTTGCCCTTGAAGGAGCAATTGCCATCGAAAAAGCCCAACTCCAGCAGAAAATGCAAACCCTTATGGAAATAGCCAAGACCATCAACTCTACTCTTGATCTTTCTGAGGTCCTCGAGCTCATTGTCAAGAGTGCGGCCAAAACAATGGGATACAAGGCTGCTTCTTTGAGACTTCTAGATAGGGAGGGAGAAACCCTCAAAATCAGAGCAACCTATGGCCTGAGCAAAAAATATCTGGAAAAGGGACCGGTCCGAGTCAGTGAGAGTCCTTTGGACCAGGAATGCTTAGCGGGAAAACCGGTCAATATTTCTAATATTAATACCGAGCCTCGCGTTGGCTATCGAGAAGAGATAAAACGAGAAGGAATATCGTCGGTTCTCTATGCTCCCCTATTAGTAAAGAACAAAGCCACCGGATTACTGCGAGTCTATTCATCTCTTCCTCACCAGTTTACCCCTGATGAGGTGGATTTTCTATCCGCCCTGGCCAACCAAGTAGCCACCGCCATTGAAAATGCCAGGTTATTTGAACACATGAAGAGAGACTATGAAGACCTTACCCAGAATGTGTGGAAATGGTATGACTGGGGT
>SOJT01000114.1 GCA_004376485.1 Candidatus Aerophobota bacterium
TCCCCTCACCTTTCCCCTTTTCTCCTTCAAAAAGAATAGACAATATTCTTTTGGTATTAGCTAAATCCTTGAGGATATAGTCGGGATTGAATCTTTGTAGGTATTCTGCTGGGTAAATTCCAGTGGCGACAACCAGGCTCTTTACTTTTGCCCTCTTAGCGGCATTTATATCATGGGGAGTATCTCCGATTAAATAGACAAAATGGGGATCGAACTTATAATGGTAAAAGTTCTGTGCCCTCTTAATAGCTAATCTTACCAGATTCTCTCTTTTTGTATCCTCACTGCCGAATCCCCCAATCTTAAAATACTCATCCAATCCCATCTTTTTCACCTTTTCTCTGGCGATTTGTTCCAGATTACCGGTAACCAGACCCAATCCAGCATCCTTCCTGCTGAGGGTTTCCAGTAATTTCCTTACACCTTTAAGGGGGGTAAGCTTGGCTTTCTTCAGGGATTTTCTGAACGCCTCTACCATAACCTGCATACATTCTCCCATCTTCAGCCAGATCTCTTCTTCGGCCAGTCCCTTTCTTTTCAAGATCTCCATAATTATGACTTGATCGAGCATTCCCTCGTGATTTATGGAGTCAATACCGGCATCTATATGATAAACCTTCCTAAAGGCTTCTGAAAAAGCCCTGTTGTGCTCTAAAGTATTCTTACTTAAGGTCCCGTCTATATCAAATAATGTTAATCTTCTCATTTTTCGAGAAATCACCCCAGCCGTATGGTAGCAGATAAGCCTTAGAGATCAAGGATGAAGACCTGCCAAGAATTTCTTGACGCTAGGGGCTCTGGTGGTATAATGCTCAAAGATAAGAGGTGAGAAGTGACAAATTTAAAGCTATTTCTTAACCCCCAGACCGGTATGTCGGGAGATATGATGGTGGGGGCATTGGTAGATCTGGGGGCCGGGACTAGCAAAATTAAAAGTGCCATGGAGGTAGCGGGCCAGTTTTTAGGAGAAGCCAGGGTCAGGATATACTCCCAGAAAAAAATAGATACTCTGGCCACTAGAGTGGATGTCTTCTTTGAACCTTTTTCCCATCAGCTTCACCGAGAAGAAGTCAACAAAGCTCTCAGAGAGGCTGTTAAAAGGTTAGGCTTGCCAGAAGCTTATGCCCAATTCGCCCAGGAGTCTCTGAGCATTCTGCTGGATGCTGAAGAGGATGCTCATAGAGAAATACCTGGTTTTACTAACTCCTCGCATCTGCATGAAGCCGCCGATATCTTAATGGATATCCTTGGCAGTGCGGTAGCTCTTGAGGAGTTGGGCTTTTTCCCCGGAAAAAACATCTACTGTTTGGAACCGGTTTATGTGGGAGGAGGAAAGGTGAGTTTTTCCCATGGTACCTTTCCTGTACCCGCCCCGGCAACCAGGAGAATCCTGGAGAGGTACAAAATTCCCTACCGAAAAGGTCCTGTTGAGGTAGAGCTTCTTACCCCTACGGGAGCTACCCTTTTGGCTAGAATGGTTGCTGGATTTTTGGCTAGAGAAAAAAAAGAAGGGCTAGTAGTAAGGAAAAGAGCCTATGGAGCGGGGGCAATGGATCTAGACGTCCCTAACCTCTTGGAAGTAATAGTAGCCCAATGAGAGAAGAGATTTACATTCTGGAAACAAATGTGGACGATGTGGATGGGGAGATTCTGGGAACTATCATTGAGGATTTCACCAACGAGGGTGCTTTGGATATCTCCATTCTTCCCTGTATTTCCAAAAAAAACCGGCCCTCCCACCTCATTAGAGTAATCTGTCATGAGAAATATTACCCTAAGCTTGTCAAGAGGTTAATGAAAGAGACGGGATGTCTTGGAGTAAGAGTAATCAGATGTGAAAGATTCATCGCCGAAAGGGATATTAAGACTCTGAAAGTTCGCCTGATGGGAAAGGAGAGGAGTATAAGGGTTAAGGTCTCCCGGATGGAAGGAGAGGAGATAAATGCCAAGGCTGAGTTTGAGGATCTCAGGAGATTGTCTCGAGAACTCGGATTGCCGCTCAGGAAACTGAGAGAGGAAGTAATGAGGCACATAAGAGAGGAGTTAGTCCAGTGACTGCGACTGGCAAAGATTTAATCGGGAGGTCCATGAGAGAAGTTCTGGAGAACTACAAGAAGGGGGAGATCTCTCTTGAGGAAGCTGAGGAGCTCATCCTGGGATATCTATGCATCGGTGAAGAGGCAAAGTTCGATCTGGACAGGATAAAGAGAAGGGGGGTGCCGGAGATTGTTCTGGCAGAGGGGAAGGGTGAGGATGATGTGGTAGAAATAGCTCGAGGTGTCTATCAGAGGATCGGCGCTCTCATCGTATCCCGGGTTACCCCCCGGCTTGCCCAAAAGCTGAAGAAGCTGGGCAAATGTCGTTATGAGGAAAGAGCCAGGATAGTGGTTCTCAAGGAGCGAGACGTCTCTAAGAAGTACGGCAGCATAGGAATAATATCGGCGGGAACCTCTGATATTCCAGTAGCTGAGGAAGCCAGGATAGTAGCAGAGGAGAT
>SOJT01000202.1 GCA_004376485.1 Candidatus Aerophobota bacterium
TGGCTTTGCGCCAAGGGGAAGTTTGGTTTTGATTTCGTTCACAGTCCAGATAGGCTAAAGCAGCCTCTGATCAGGAGGAGGGGGAAGCTCGAAGAGGCGAGCTGGGATGAGGCTCTGGGGTTTGTGGCTGAGAAGCTCACCGAGATTAGAGAGGAATACGGACGGGAGAGCATAGCTGGACTTTCCTCGGCCAAATGCAGTAATGAGGAGAATTACCTTTTTCAGAAATTTATGAGAGCCGTTTTAGGAACTAACAATGTGGATCACTGTGCTCGCCTGTGCCATGCCTCCACTGTAGCTGGGTTGGCCAGAGCTTTTGGAAGTGGGGCCATGACCAATTCTATGGGAGAGATAAAAAATGCTGATTGTATCCTGATCACCGGCTCCAACACTTCAGAAACTCACCCCATTATGGCTTTAAAGATCAAAGAGGCCCTCAGAAAAAATGGTGCCAGACTCATTGTCGCCGATCCCCGAAAAATAGAGATGACTAAATTTAGCCATCTGCATCTCAGGCAGAAACCAGGTACAGATGTAGCCCTGTTTAACGGGATGATGAATGTCATTATTTCTGAAGGGCTCTATGACAAAGAGTTTATTTCAAAGCGTACCGAGGGATTCAAAAAACTTGAAGGAATGCTGGACCAGTACACTCCAGATTATGTGGAGGGTATCACCGGTGTTCCTGCCCGAGATATCATCTCTGCTGCCAGAATGTATGCAAAAGCAGATAGAGCTTCCATTATCTTTGCCATGGGTATTACCCAGCACACCACTGGTACGGATAATGTTCTCTCGCTGGCCAATCTGGCTATGCTCACCGGCAACGTTGGTAAGGAAAGCTCAGGTGTGAACCCTCTCAGAGGTCAGAACAATGTCCAGGGTGCCTGTGATATGGGAGCCCTGCCCAATGTCTATCCGGGGTATCAGCCGGTCAGCGAGGAGAGAATCCGGGAGAAGTTTGAGCAAATGTGGGGAGTAGATCTTCCTCGAAAGGTAGGCCTTACCGTGGTGGAGATGATCCATGCGGCGGATGAAGGAAAAGTGAGGGCTATGTACATTATGGGAGAAAATCCTTTCCTTTCCGATCCCAATAGCAATCTGACTAGAAGGGCTTTAGAGAAGCTTGATTTTCTGGTGGTGCAGGATATCTTTCCCACTGAGACCAGTGAGTATGCCGATGTCATCCTGCCGGCAGCCAGTTTTGCTGAAAAAGAAGGAACCTTTACCAATACCGAAAGACGAGTGCAAAGAGTAAGAAGAGCTCTGGAGGTGCCCGGGCAGGCTAAGGCAGACTGGGAAATCATCTCGGATTTAGCAGTGAAACTAGGATACCCCATGAGGTACTCCTCTCCTGATAAGATAATGGATGAAATTGCTTCTCTTACTCCCATATACGGAGGAATAACCTACGAGAGGCTGGATAAGCAGGGTCTTCAGTGGCCCTGCCTGAGCAGGGATCATCCAGGCACAAAGTTTTTGCATCAGGGTAGATTTACTCGGGGGTTAGGTAAGTTTCACCCTACGTCTTACAGGGAAGCTAAGGAGTTGCCCGATGAAGAATATCCCTTCATCCTCTCTACAGGAAGGGTACTTTTCCACTGGCATACAGGTACTATGACCCGCAGGGTAAAGGGGCTGGAAGAGATCTATCCTCAAGGCCTCCTGGAGATTCATCCCCTGGATGCCCAAAAACTCTCTCTTAAGGATGCTGATTCAGCCAGGGTGATTTCTCGCCGGGGCAAGGTGGTAATCAGGGTGAAAGTAACCGACATATCACCCCCTGGTGTCGTCTTTATGAGCTTTCATTTCAAGGAGGCGGCGGCAAACCTTCTTACCATAGATGCTCTTGATCCTGTGGCTAAGATTCCTGAGCTGAAAGTATGCGCCGTAAGAATAGAGAAATGCACACGAGGTGGACCTACGAAGGGCCCGGGAAAAGCACCATCGAGATGGTGGCATAAATAGGCTTTTTCACAGGGCACCAGGAGAAACTGTAAGAATGACAGAGGCACGAATATGATCCATCTAGAGGAAGCACTCGGGATAATTCTGTCCGAGGTAAAGACTCTTGAAGCGGAGAAAGTAGAGATTTCATCCAGTCTGGAAAGAGTCCTAGCCGAAGACGTCCATGCTGATTTTGATATCCCGGGGTTTGATCGCTCGGCTATGGACGGATATGCTGTTATGGCCAGGGACACTTCCTCCACCAGATCTGATCGACCCCTCATCCTGGAAGTGATAGCCGATCTCCCCGCAGGATACCGAACCAAAAAGATTCTAAGGGAAGGAAAAGCGGTAAGGATTATGACGGGGGCGCCCCTGCCTCAAGGGGCTGATGCGGTGGTGATGGTGGAAGATACCAAAGAGGAAGAGGACCGGGTGAGGATTTTCAGGAAGGTCAAGCCAGGGGAAAACGTGAGTTTTGCCGGTGAGGATGTAAAAAAAGGAGAGCTTGTCCTTAAAGAGGG
>SOJT01000013.1 GCA_004376485.1 Candidatus Aerophobota bacterium
CTCTCTATCCCTCTTCTCTCCGCTGCAAGAGGAAAATCAGTTGACAATTGATATGATATTTATATAGTGTTTTTGGCGGTGAAGATGATGGCCAGGATAAGGAAAAGATCGAGAGCCTGATTAAACTCAAGGAATCTCCTAAATGCCTGACTGGCTTGTGCACCTGGGATTTGCCTATGTTATGGCACGTCTCATTAAACTAAGGGACCTTAAGCTATTTTTCCTGGGATCCCTCCTTCCTGATATCTCCCGAGTAGCTCTTTACTTTACAGATTTTGCTCACCTGGATCAGATTAGTTCACATTTATATTTTATGCCTTTCCACACCCCTTTTATGGCCGCTTTAGTTGCCTTGGTCATCTCTTTATTCAGTGAAAATTTTAAAAAATGCTTTTTCTTGATTTTTCTGGGGGCTATTTTTCATCTTGCTTTGGATCTCACCCAGTATAGGATAGGAAATGGGGTACTCCTTTTTTACCCCTTTTCTTTCAGACAATTCTACTTTGGTTTATTCTGGTCTGGTGATAATATCTCCGTTCTTCTGCGGGCACTGGCCATAGGAGTTTTAGTTATCTGCCTTTTAAAGAAGAGACCGGTTGGGAGTCCTCTTTTTTTAAGGGCTGTCAATTTAAAAATTGCTTTTCCTTTGATGGTGCTCGTCCTAATCATTCCTCTTTCCACCACTTCCTTGATGATGAAGAATAACGTAGACTACCTTGACTTTTTAGCACATCCTCAAAAATGGGAAGGGAAAAGAGTGGAGTTTTACAATGCTAAGGTTATCTCGACAAATCCAGTAATAGTCAGAGGAATGGGGGTTAAGTTTGAACTTGTTACCTCAGAAGAATTCAGAGAAGGTGATCGAATCTGCATTCGGGCTATGCATAAAGAAGGAAGAATTTTTCCGGTTTTTATCCATCGCTACCGAGGTCCCTCTAAATCAATGGTGTCTCTGGTAGGCCTCTTATTTTTTGTTCTTATATGGATTGACTTTCCGCAAAGGGTAAGAGCTCAGGCTCATCTTCAGGGAAGCTTTCTTCAGGAGGAAAGATGAGCTCAAAAGAAGGGGGGTCTTGACGAATATTTTAGGATGTGCTATATTCAACCAACGAAAAGACACTGATCCTACAAAGCTGATTACAAGCGGTTTTTCTACTCATGGTCAGCGGGATATAGATGAGAAAACAGTTGAAGGAGGTGAAATAGAATGAACAAAGCCGAGTTAGTTGAGGAAGTAGCTGCAGAGATAGGTTTAACCAAAAAGGAAGTTAACAATGCAGTAGATGCTATGACTTCGGCAATTACAGACTCCCTGGCTAGAGGAGAGAAGGTTACCTTGGTAGGATTTGGTACCTTTCTGGTGCAAAAGAGGAAAGCTCGACAAGGTGTAAATCCTCAGACTGGTGCGAGGATAAGCATCCCGGCTAAAGATGTCCCCAAGTTCAAACCCGGAAGAAGCTTAAGGGAAGCAGTGGAGTAGTGAGAGTATTAATGAGATCAAGGGAGGCTGTGGCCTTCCTTGATCTCATATTTTTAGGAATAGCCTGAGCTCATCCTTATTTCCGGGAATCCAAATGATTAATTCCTACCAATTTGGGGTTATCATCGTAAATGGAAGACGGTATACCTCAGATGTTATTATATACCCGGATAGGGTAGATGATAACTGGTGGAGGAGGGAGGGTCACTCTCTTTCCCCCCAAGATCTTAAGGAAGTGGTGAGGGAGAAACCCGAAATTGTAGTGATTGGGAGCGGAAACTCGGGATTGATGAAAGTTCCCCCATCAACTTGCCGTTGGATTGAGGGAAAAGGAATTAGGCTGAAGATAGAGCCCACACAAGCTGCCTGCCAAATTTATAACCAGCTTCAAAAAACCCACAAAGTCGTTGCTGCTCTTCATTTAACCTGTTAGAATGAGCTAGTGCTTTTCAGGCTTAGTCCCAGCTATTCTTGAGGAATTGACGGACAGAGGCTTTATGCTATGCTATAGGCAAGGAGTTAGGTTTGCGAAAAGAATATACTAGCAGGCTTAGAGATCTTAAAAAGAGAGTGGACGATTTAAGGGGGTATCTTTGAAGCAGCTCAGGATAAGAGGAGGATAAAGGAACTAGAAGAAGAGATCTCCCGGGCCAATTTTTGGAAAAGAGAAGACAGGTCCCAGCTTCTTAAGGAGCTATCCCGACTCAAAGAGAAAAAAGAGATTTGGGGAGGACTTATAAGGAGATACCGGGAAATTGTGGCTTTAGAGGAGCTTCTCAGAGAAGAAGAGGATCCAGAGCTGGAAGAGGAACTGGAGAAAAAATTCATTCTGCTGGATAAAGAGTTAGAAGAACTGGAGCTCCTGTCTTTGCTAAAGGGAGAATATGATTCGAGCAATGCTATTCTCTCTGTTCATCCCGGGGCGGGTGGAACGGATTCCTGTGATTGGGCAGAAAGATTAGTTTTGATGTATTTGGGTTGGA
>SOJT01000189.1 GCA_004376485.1 Candidatus Aerophobota bacterium
CTGAGAAAGGAGGTAGGATAAAAATGCTTTCCCAGAGACTAAGCAGGGTTGCTCCTTCTGCTACCCTGGCTATCAGTGCTCGAGCCAAGGAGATGCTAAGAGAAGGGAGGAAAGTGGTTAATCTATCGGTGGGGGAGCCAGATTTTGATACTCCTTCCTTTATCAAAGAGGCAGCCATTCAGGCTTTGAAGGAGGGATTCACTAAATATACTCCCGTGGCAGGGATTCCGGAATTGATTCAGGCTATAAGGGAAAAGCTGGAGAGGGATAATAATTTGAGCTATTCGAATTCTCAGATTATGGTGAGCTCTGGGGCTAAAGAGGTTCTGTATAATGCCTTCCAGGCCATCTGTAATCAAGGAGACGAAGTGATTATTCCCTCTCCCTACTGGGTGTCTTATCCAGAGCAGGTCAAACTTGCGGGAGGCATCCCCGTTTTTATCTCCCTGGATTTTCAGCGAGGAATGAGGCTGGAAAGAGAAAGACTTGGTCAAGTTATCTCTCCCAGAACTAAGGCTCTCATTTTAAATAGTCCCCACAATCCTACGGGAGGTGTTTTTAGTTTAGAAGAGCTTAAGGAAATAGCCGAGTTTGCAGTTACTCAAGATTTTCTCATTATTACCGATGAAATATATGAGAAGCTAATTTATGAAGGTACTCATGTTAGCATTGCTTCTCTGGGAAAGGAGATAGAGAAAAAAACCATAACCGTTAATGGCGTTTCTAAAACTTACAGTATGACGGGATGGAGAATTGGATATGCGGCGGGACCCCAGGAAGTTATTGAGGGAATGAAGAAAATACAGAGTCAATCCACCTCCTGTGCCAATTCTATTGCTCAGAAGGCGGCTGTGGAGGCTCTCCTCGGGCCTCAGGATGAGGTGGAGAAGGCAAGGCGTGAATTCGAGAAAAGGTCCCAGGTTATGATGGATAGAGTAAGCCAGATAGAAGGAATAACTTGTCCTAAACCCCAAGGGGCTTTTTATATCTTTCCCAATATCTCCTCTTTTCTGGGTACTCATGATGGGGATTGGAGCATAAGAAACTCTGTAGATCTGGCCAAGTATTTGCTTGAGAGGGCAGAGGTGGCTACAGTACCCGGCTCTGCCTTTGGAGCGGATAACCACTTACGTCTATCCTATGCCACCTCTCCAGATCAAATTCATGAAGGGCTAGATAGAATAAAAGAGGCATTAGGTAATTTGAAGGGATAAGGGAGAGTATCTGTGGATATGACCATTACCGAGAAGATTCTAGCTAGCCATTGTCAAAGGAATGAGGTTAAGCCGGGAGAGTTTATCCAGGCTGAGGTTGATGTCCTTTACGGTAATGATGTCACCGCTCCTTTGGCTATAGAGAAGTTTAGGGAGTGGGAGGCAGATAAAGTCTTTGATGCGGAAAAAATTTATCTGATACCGGACCATTTTGTTCCTAACAGGGATATAAAAGCCGCCGAGCAGTGCAAGGTTTTAAGAAAATTTGCCTGCCAGCAGAAGATTAAGAACTATTTTGAAATAGGAAGAGCAGGAATAGAACATGCCTTTCTGCCGGAGAAAGGATTTATCCTCCCCGGGGACCTCATTATCGGGGCAGATTCTCATACCTGTACTCTGGGAGCCCTGGGTGCTTTTGCCAGTGGGGTAGGGAGCACCGACCTGGCAGGAGCTATGATTACCGGCAGGGTCTGGCTTAAAGTACCATCCACTCAGAAGTTCATTTATCGGGGTTCCCTTTCTCGCTGGGTTACCGCCAAGGATCTTATTCTTTACACTATCGGAGATATTGGAGTGGAGGGAGCTTCTTATCAAGCTATGGAATTCGCCGGAGAGACGATTTCCCATCTTTCCATGGAGGGAAGATTCACTCTCTGCAATATGGCGGTGGAGGCAGGGGGAAAAAACGGTATTATCCAGCCTGACAAGGTTACTTTCGAATACCTGAGAGGTCGAACCAGCAAAGATTATCGAGTCTACCGGAGTGATCCCAGGGCAAGGTACAGCCAAATCAGAGAGTATGATGTGAGCGGTCTGGAACCTCAGGTAGCCTTTCCACCTTTACCCTCCCATGTCAAAGGAATCTCTCAGATTGATCATATCCCCATAGACCAGGTAGTCATAGGCTCATGTACTAACGGCTGGCTTGGGGATCTGAGGCTTTCTGCCAAAGTTTTGAAAGGAAGGAAGGTTCATGCAGAGGTAAGAGCATTGATTTTCCCCGCTACTGTATCTATCTATCTTCAAGCTATGGAAGAGGGTCTCCTAAAGATTTTTTTAGAGGCAGGAGCTGTGGTCAGTCCTCCCACCTGTGGTCCTTGCCTGGGAGGTCACATGGGAGTACTGGGAGAAGGAGAAGTAGCCGTAGCCACTACCAATCGCAATTTCATTGGCCGAATGGGGCATCCTAAAAGTGAAGTTTATCTGGCCAACCCGGCCGTAGCGGCTGCTTCTGCCATC
>SOJT01000017.1 GCA_004376485.1 Candidatus Aerophobota bacterium
GATCCTACTATGGGATCTCCTCCAATGTTTATGGCGATGCTCTGACCAATTCCGTTGACAGAAAGAAGACTGCAAGTCTCTGTGAGCATACCTCCGCTGCGAGAAAGGACAGCCACATTACCCGGGGTAAAGGCACGGTTGCATTCTGAGAGCGGACCGCCTGCCGGGCCAAGTTTCACCTTGCCGGGTGAGACCATGCCCAAAGAATTAGGGCCAACAATCCTCACCCCCTTTTGCCTGGCAAATTCGATCATCTGAACCACATCGGCCCGGGGAATTCGCTCTGTGAAAACGTTCACCAGCTCAATACCCGCATCTATGGCTTCAAAGGTGGCATCCCTGGCAAATTTTGGGGGTACAGAGACAATACAGGCATTAGCCTCATGGTTCTTTAGAGCAGACTCGACGCAGTTGTATACCGGAACCCCATGAACCTTCCGGCCCTCTTTTCCCGGAGTTACTCCAGCTACAACTTTGGTTCCATAATCCAGCATATCTTTCGTAAAGGTAACCGCTTCCCTTCCGGTGATACCCTGAACAATGACCTTGGTTGAGGAGTCAACCAGTATGGCCAATTTGTGACTCCTTCTTTATCATCTCGACGGCTAATCTTGCCGCCTCATCCATGGAGGTACTTCGATCATAGTACCTGACCCCGTACTTCTTAAGGATAGCATAACCTTCCTCCTCAAAGGCCCCTGCAGATCGGAAAAGAACAGGATAGCTTTTGGGATCTATACCAAGCTCTACCATGGCTTTTATAAGACCCCTGGCCACAAAATCAACCCTGGAATTACTGTATACGTTGGTAATGACGGCTATCCCCTTTACTCCGGGTTTGGAGAGTACGAGCTTGGCCAGCTTGTATATCTTGCTGACTGGTGCATTTCCCCCTACTTCACAGTAGTTGGCAGGTTTTCCACCATGTCGTAGAATCGCATCAAAAGTGGTGAGGCTTCCTCCCCCTGCGCCAATCAAAAGTCCGAGGTCCCCATCAAATTCGGTTACCCTTCCGGCCACCCCTCGATAATCAGCCCTATCAATCCGGGCTGCTTCAATCTCAAACTGGGTGGGAGGCCTGGCCTTGTCCTCTCTCTCTTCAATTTGGAACTTTTTTAACCTTTCCTTCTGCCGGAAAAGGGCATCGTCTTCTATTTCAATATGGGCGTCTAGAGCAACCAGCTCATCCCCTCTGGTTAAGACAAGGGGATTTATTTCTACTAATACCGCATCAAACTGGGAAAAAATCTGCCATAATTTAAGGAGAATAGCCTGAGCTGTCCAGGGGAGTTTCCCGGGAAGCTTAAGATTCTGCACCAGGTGCCAGGCTTTGTAAGGCTGAAGACCCATAAAAGAGCTGAAAAAAGATTTATGTATCTTTTCTGGATGCTGGCGGGAAACCTCATTCAAGTCAACGCCCCCCAGGCTGCTAGAGATAATAAGAGGAGTCTTTTTCACCTCATCATAGGTAGCTCCCAAATACAGTTCCTGCTTTATGTCTATTTTTTCCTCAATCAGTAAACTCTCAACAGGGTATCCCCCAATCTGGGTCTGGAGCATAGCTGAAGCAATCTTTTTCACTTCTCGGGGACTCTGAACAAACCTTACTCCTCCCACCTTTCCCCTACCGGTGGCCAGAACCTGGGCCTTAAGAACAACGGGCCCTTTAACTTCCTGAGCAAAGACTCCTGCCTCCTGGGGAGTGGCAGCCACCCTGCCTCTGGGAACAGGGATACCATGGCTAGATAAGATTTTCTTACTCTCAAATTCATATAATCTCATCAGCTACCTCCCTGGCAAGCTTCATTCCCTTCTCCAGGGCTTTAAGGTTCAGCCCCTCTGTCCCTGGAGGAACACTCTCCCGAACGGCTTCCTTTATAGCTTTATTAGTGCTTACCCCGCTAATATGTACCAATGATCCCAGCATAACCATATTAGCTACTATCTTCCTTCCCAGCTCATTTGTGGCAACTCGAGTGGCCGCAATCTTATAAATCTTGCTGCCAGGCACCTCTGGAACCTCAGGAACCAAATCAGGGTCAACCAGGAGAGTTCCCCCTTCCTTTAAAGTAGATAAATAATGGTTTAGGGCCTCCTGAGACATAGCTACGAGGACATCGGCTTCCTCCACCAGGGGATAATCCACTTTTTCATCCGAGATCACTATCTCTGAAGCACAGGCCCCACCCCTGGCTTCAGGACCGTAGGATTGGGTTTGTGTCACGTATTTTTTATCATGAAGACCCGCTGCCCTGGCGATGATGATACCAGCTAGAACTATTCCCTGTCCTCCGAAACCCGATATTTTAACCTCCATTCTAGACATTCTGAGCCTTCCTTTTTTCAATAATCTCCCCAAGGGATGCACCAAATTCAGCCTTTTTCTCATCAACAAATTCGCCCAGAATAAACTTACCCTTGAGCTCTTCCTCCGACAT
>SOJT01000057.1 GCA_004376485.1 Candidatus Aerophobota bacterium
GTTTCAAAAAGATCCTCTGGAGCAGTTTTTTTTCACTATCTTTCAAGTCCATAGATAATGCCTCCGCCAAGCCCCCTCCTCACCAATGTTTCTCCTGGCCAGATGACGGTAATACTGCAGTGTTTCAGGTTTTAACTTGGTTCTATCTTTATGACTTGGCATATTCCCCCACCTCCTTTGTCCAAGAATAGAGCTTTTTATAACAATATATCTTTTCTATGTTCCCTGTTCGCTCAGTCTGATATGATCAGAAGGGACAACTTCCCGGTTTCTCGGTACCAATGTACACCTCCCCGCATATTCTACAACGGTAGACTTCCATTTCATACCCCCTCTAGCAATCTTTTCTCCCCCTCAATCTTCTTTATTTCCGTGATGTCCTGTGTAGTCTCCAGGCATCCCAGATAGTTCCCGTCTTTATCCCGTACGGCAAAATATCGGATATAGATCAGACGTTCCTCCTTTCTTATCCAAAATTCTGCCGTATCTCTGCGAGCCTTTTTGAAATCGTCCAGAATTTGATTAACAACATGGACGCTCCTCTTCGGATGACACTGCTGAACTTTGCGACCGATTACCGCCCGAGTCCTGGGAAAGATCCGCCTTCCTTCTTTGTTGAAATACCTGACTTTATCCTCTTTGTCTACAAAGGAAATTTCCACGGGGACAGCTTCCAAAATTCCCCCAAGCTCCTCTTTGGTAAGATTTTCAATCATTTTCTCACACTTCCTTTTCAAATTGTTCCTTATTTGCACCGCACACAGGACATACCCAATCATCGGGTAACTCTTCAAAAGGTGTTCCCGGTTTTATCCCACTGTCTGGATCTCCTTTTTCTGGATCGTAAACATATCCACAAACTGTGCATCTGAACTTTCCCATATCAACATCTGCTTTCTTTGTCTCTTCTTTTATGTAAGTTGGAGCAGTCTTAGGAGCCCTACCTCCCTTTATCTGATGATAGTAAGCATAGGTCATAGGGACTCCTTCTTTGATGTTTTCTGCCTCTACTACTTTTCCTATAAAGATAGTGTGGGTTCCAGCATCTACCTCTTTAATCACCCTAGCCTCCAGATAGGCTAAAGTGTTGTCGAGAACTAAAGGAGCTCCTGTTTTGCCGATTTTATAATTTACCTGGGTGAACTTATCTATCTCTCTACCCGACTTGAAACCAAAGTGACCGATAAAGTTTAAGGGTGTATCCTGGGAAAGAACCGAGGCAGCAAAGACGCGGCTTTTCTCAATAAATTGGTGAGTGAGATTTTCTTTGTTGATGCTTACAGCAATGGCAGGAGGTTCGGATGTAACTTGAAAGAGAGTATTGGCAATCTGTCCATTTAGTTTTTCTTCTTTTCTTGAACTAATTACATACAGACCATAACTTATCTTGTAGAGAGTCTTGAGATCCACATCTTTTCCTCCTTTTGACTATTTCCGATGTTCTTCAGCCAACCAGCTAATCTACCTACTTCGGGGATAAGATGAGAAAACCTCTGATAGATCTTTAAGGTGCAAGGTTTCCTTTATAGAAATGCCTATAAAGTGCTTTGCAGGGAGCGAGCTTAGCACCAAGGATAGATCCGGCAAGCTGATTAGCCGGGAGGTTTACCTCCTCCGGATAGGATGGAAAGGGTAAGAGTAGTCACGGCAAAGATAATAACCAAAACCACAATGACTTTTCCCAGAAAAGTTGCTCTCCCGCTAGGACCAAAGAAAGTCCTCGTTCCCCCTCCAAATGAGGCTCCCGTGCTGGCTCCTTTTCCCACTTGAAGCAGGATCATTACTACGAGCAGAATACACACCATTACATGGATAACCAATAGAAATCCCATCTTTACTCCCTATATTTTACTATTTTGGCAAAAGAGGAAGCATCTAAACTGGCTCCCCCTACCAGGGCTCCATCTATATCTGGCTCCCTCATCAATTCTTTTATGTTCTCAGGTTTTACACTTCCCCCATATTGAATACGCATAGAATCAGCGAGGTCTTCCCCAAACAGCTCTGCCAAGACTTTTCTCACAAAACTATGCATCTCCTCTGCCTGCTCCGGAGTTGCAGTTACCCCTGTTCCTATGGCCCAAACAGGCTCATAGGCAATAACCACACGCTCGGCCTCTTCAGGACTCACTTCCTTCAGGCAAAGGTTAAGTTGAGTTTCAACAACTCTCTTGAAGCTACCTTCTTTTCTCTCCTTCAGTGTCTCACCCACACACACCACAGGAATAAGTTCAAAGGTGAGAGCAGATTTGATTTTTTTATTTATCCCCTCATCGCTCTCACCAAAGTACTGTCTTCTTTCAGAATGACCCAAAATGACGTATCTACACCCTAGATTAACAAGCATAGGGGCAGAGATCTCCCCCGTATAAGAACCCCCGGCTTCCCAGTGCATGTTCTGGGCTCCTAGACCAATACTACTGTCCCTGAGG
>SOJT01000146.1 GCA_004376485.1 Candidatus Aerophobota bacterium
CTGGGGATGAATGGGAGTGCCAGAAGCATGGTCAAGATAGACTTTTCTCATTTTTCACCTCTGGTGCGGGTAAGCTACTTAGATACTTTCTTTTTTCCAGTAAAAACCTGGACTCATGCGGCTATATTCTACAGTGAAAGCGAAGACCGTCAAGCTCACTTTCCCCTCTCACCCATGATCGCCTGAACAATAAATACATTGTTTGGGGGACATCCCTTTACGAATCTTTCCCCTCTTTTCTTAGCCGGGACACATTGGCCCACCGCCACAATACTGTCCTTTGAAATCCCTACCGGAATGGGTGGATCGCCAGTAATGACTGTTATTCCAGGAAGGTGCATCAATTGGTTGTCACGGCGCATATCAGCAAGCGCACTCATAACTCCATTTCGGCATCCGGTACAGGTTACTCCTCCGTGTATGAGTGAAAAACCTTCAACCTGAACGGGATTATCCTCTATAGATCTCATAAATCTACGTTTCACTTTTTCCAGTTTCTCTCCCACTACTTCAATGAATTCATTATCCATGACACCAAGTCCACGCTCTGCCGCGAATTTGGTAACCAATACTTCTTCCGGCTTATATCCTATAATTTGGCTACAAATAGAATCTACTGACACCGGGTCTTTTCCAGCCACCACCAGGTCCATTTCTAGGGGTCGCCCGAAAATAGGCCCCAGTCCCTCCTGACAAAGTATGGCATCCACCACGGTTAAAGCGGGCTTAAATACTGTATTGATATCAGATATCCCCTTAAAGATGCCTACCTGGTGCATCCGCCTTTTGTCTTTATCACTCTCCAGTCCTTTCATTTTTTTTAAACTACAGGTCATTTCCGTTTGATCATGGGTCTTGAGCTTAGGAACGCTAATGATTACATGGGCCTGAGTTACTAACTCAAAGGTCTCAACCTCCTTCAAAACATATCCATTATCAATGGGAATTTTGACCTTCGCCGTCTTTTTCAGATCAACAACCCTGTAACCTTGATTCCGCAGGTCATTGTATCCAGAATTCTCTATAACCTTTTCCGTATCCACCCCTACACAGGATGACTCAGCAATAACAGGTTCTGCTCCCATCTCTCTAACCATATCGGCAACCGCCTTGGTTACCTCTGGACAGGTAATCACTGCTGATTCAGGGTCTGCGGGTGGAGCAACCCAGCTAGGATTAATTAAAACCAAGTCCCCTGAAGATATAATATCCTCGATCCCTCCAATTAAACTAATCCCTTTCCTCACTGCTTTCTCTATTTCTTTAAAGTCTGGATTCCTTCTAGTTTTTGTAATTGAAACTATACTCTTTAACATAGAATTTCTCCTTTTCGACTTTCAAGGCGAGGGCATCCGTTAGTCTAACAGCTCCTGCAAAGTGGGCTAAAAGCTTGGTTTGGAAAGGTCGGCGCTTCCATTAGTCAGAATTTAATAGCTTTCGAAGTTATTATCTCTCTTAGCTAGCGGGAATCGGGAAAGGAAGTTTGCTACTGCTTCCTTGTTCACTATGGAGACTGGCAAATGACCTCTTAATAGTCGTGAAGCTTCTTCAGCGCCTATTTTTTGAAGAGTAGCACAGCTCTCTTCTGAATAGAAAGCAGAGTGGGGGGTTATGATTACATTATCGAGCTCAAGTAAGGGATCGTCCTTGCTCAAAGGCTCATTTTCTACTACATCCAGACAGGCTGATTTGATCCATTTATTTCTTAAGGCAAGGTGCAGAGCTTGATTGTCAACCACTGGGCCCCTGGCGGTGTTAATAAGCACAGCGGTTCTTTTCATTATCCTGAGTTCTTTTTCTCCAATCAGGTGATGGGTTCCCTGGTTCAGTGGAACATGGATAGATACATAATCAGATCTTTGCAGTAGATCTTCAAGACTTACTTTTTCCACTTTTTCTCTCTCAAATTCTTCCCTTTTTCTATAAGGATCGTAGGCAATCACTTTTATATCAAGGACTCCGACTTTGCGGGCTAACATTTTGCCAATGTTTCCCAAGCCCACTAAGCCCAGGGTTGAACCCCTTATTCTAAAAATGGGTCTAGCCACTCTGTAGTCCCAGACTCCTTGCCGCACCTTCTGGTGCAAAAAAAGAATGTTCCTTACCCCACACAAAAGTAAGGCCAAAGCATGGTCTGAAACCTCGTTTTCCGCCCCGTAGTGAGGCACGTTGATGACCAAAATGCCTCTAGCTGTCGCTGCTTCAACATCAATGTTGTCAACTCCCACTCCGTATCTTATCATCCCCCTACATTTTGTCAGACTGTTTATAACCTTCTTGGTAATGGGAGCGTAACAGATGAGGAGAACATCTGCATCTTTACAAATTCTAATTACTTCCTCCTCACTTTTACAGTGGGCTACAATAAGTTCTACCTTCAGAGGAGCCAGAATTTCTTTCTCGTAGTTAACATTGGAATAC
>SOJT01000211.1 GCA_004376485.1 Candidatus Aerophobota bacterium
CGCTCCAGAAAGAACCAGACCCCACAGCAGCAGGCATTAAGTCAGAGCCATCAAAGCGAAACGTTTGAGCACTGGCTAATATCTGAGCAGCTTCTCGAGTAAGGTCATCAGGATAGGCACTAGGATTAACTCTTCTGTTAGCTGATAGCTTTCCCAGTTGGACAACCCAAATCTCCTGAGCACCAGCAGTTGCCAGGTAGCGCATAAGAGCCTGTGCCTCTGGAGTATTGTTAAATACCGCAAACATATCAGCAGCTCCTAAGGCAGGAGTACCATACTCTGGGTCAATGGATGGGAAGGGGAAGAAGCTGAAATCCTCACCTGGTTTAAGAGTAGGGTCGTAATTCAAGATAAAGCTCTTAATGAAAGTGGCCTGTTTGTGCATGTAGGCGCGAGGTGGACTGGTAAATAGCACATTGGGAGCATCACCAAAGTTGGTAGTGAGTGCTGTTGCCGCTCCTCCATATACATATTTATCACTTCGGGCAATATCACCGAAAATTTCCCAGGCACGCTTCACCGCTGAATCTGTCCAGGGTATTTCGTGATTGACCCACTTATCGTAAATCTCCGGTTTGACAGTTCGCAGCATAATATCCTCGATCCAGTCCGTTCCGGGCCAGCCGCTGGCAGCGCCAGATTCAAGACCAATAGACCAGGGAGTCTTGCCCTGAGCAACCATCTTATCAGAAAGAGTCATAAGTTCATCCCAGGTTTGTGGTATCTGGTATCCCGCACTGGCAAACGCCTTGGGGTTGTACCAGACCAGGCTCTTGAGGTCAGCTGAGATGAAAATGGAATACAATTTTCCTCCGTAGCTCCCCAGGTCAATCCATGTTTTGGAATATTCGTCTTGCAGTTTACCTATGTCCATAAATTCACTGAGGTCAACTAGCGCTCCTATCTCAGCAAATTCCTGCATCTGACCAGGATTGGGTATACCAGAAACATCGGGAGGATTACCGGCCGCTACTCGTGTAGTAAGTATTGTGGGAAGATCACGTGTACCGGTGAATTCCACTTTGATGCCCGTGGCCGCTTCAAAAGGTTCTACCATCTTCATAAAAGCATCTCTTTCAGCACCTCCCCATGTTCCAAGGACAGTTACAGTCTTTCCAGCAAAAGCCGCTGTACAGAATAGTCCTGCCAACAAGACCGACACTAAAAAGAAAATAAGCTTCTTACTCATTTTTCTCTCCTTTAGCTCCTATACTTTACAAAGATTAACTTACTTTTTCACCTCCTTTCCCCCAATATCATTTTCATCTTGTTTTTTATCTTTGCCATAATTGACCTTTTTCTCACAGGCACCTTCTCTACGTCTTTGATTCATATTCTCTTATCGGAATTTTTCCACAAAAAGATCCGGGTTACTGAAAATTTGCTGCAAGACACGAAGAGCGGCTCCTTTCGCACAAGGCATCTCCCTATCCCGAGCCATTTCTACCTTAAACTCCCAATCAGATAATCCTCGAAGACGATGCTTTAAGCCCTTCTCGCATTCCTCAATAAACATGCCTTCCCATTGTTCCAGAATACCAGCATTTATTACCACCCGGTCAGGGTCAAAGAGAATCACCATGTTGAGCATAGGCATCAATAGGTGGTCCCTGAGCTTCAATACCATTTCCTGGGGATTTTCTATTTTCATTACATCCTCAATTAGTTCCTCCGGCTTCCTGCTGGCTGAAAAGTCCATATAGGCATGACGAAGAGTTGCTGCATTTCCATGAGCTCCGTCAAAAACCTCACCGTTTATGAGTACTCCACCACCCATCCTAATATCACCCTTTATTCCTTTTCTCAGGGTCAAATACACCAGGACTGTATCTCGATAGTCCATATGATAACTCTCAGATAGTGTCATAAGATTCACATCATTATCAACAACAACTGGTATTTCTGTTATCTCCTGTAAAATTCTTTTGGCCGGGACATCCTTCCAGGAAGGAAGATTTTTTCCAGAAATAGTTATCTTTTCATCTTTTAGAAATGCAGGAGCGCCAAATCCAATTCCTACTACATCCTCCTTTGTTAATCCGCTTTTGGCTATCAAAGAAACTATCTTCTCACCAACATACTCTGTGGCGGATTGAGCACTTCCCCTGGTCGGAATATGGGAGAAATCTTTCTCTACCACTCTCCCTTTTAAATCGGTAACCACCAGGGTCAACTCGGGAATCTCGAAATCCACACCTATGACATACTTTACCTTCTCATTAAACTCATAGAGTATGGGCCTGCGTCCCCCTGAGGATTGGCCAAATTCACTTTCCTTAACTACTTTTTTTTCTAAGTAGAACCTTATGATTTTGTTCACTGTAGGTATAGAAAGGTCACAGATGTTGGCCATCTCTTTTTTAGATAATCTTCCTTTATCTCTCAATGCACAGATAAA